>JANXVQ010000799.1 GCA_025351545.1 Spirosoma sp. | reverse complement strand
CTCGAATGGAAGCGCAGGGACGTGACCCCGATGCGGTGGTCAGACACGGAATGGCCTTAATCAACCGGTTGAAAGGCCGAGCTGAGTTGATAATTGCAAAACAACAAACTATTCAACGATATGAACGAGCAAAAAAGCAACTCTTGAAACGGCTGGAAACGATTGCCGAACCTGCCATTTATTTGGCTGATTTGTTGGCCAGAAGGGGAGAAACGGCTTTACAGGCTAATTTTAGAAAAGCCAAAAATTTGTCTAATCAAGAACTACTTGATATGATTGACGAAGTTGAGTTACTTTATATCTTCGACGAATTGGATATTGCCGATTCGTCTGAGAATAAATGATCGACACACCTAAATCATCAGCCATAAAGCTTCTTAGTCAATATGGAATTGAAAATCCAACCGACGTTCCTATTGAAGATTTAATCTGGGCGCAGGGAGGCATCTACGAGGAAAAACCAATGACAGGGGCCGAAGGACGAATCATTTTCACTGGTTCCCGGTCGGCTATCGTCGTAGTCAATCAATCAATTAGAAGTCCTGAAAAACTACGGTTTATACGGGCGCACGAACTGGGGCATCTAAGACTGCACCGCTCGTTGCGCCCGTTTTTCCATTGTGATGCACAGGCATTTATGGAGCGTAACAAGCAGGGTTCACACGAATCAGAGGCCAATGCTTTTGCGGCCGAATTGCTCATGCCGGAACATCTGTTTTTACCGTTGATACATACTGCGCCATTTAGCGTCGAATTGCTTCAAAAAACGGCTCGAAATTTTCAGACCAGCCTAGCTGTGACCGCATACCGTTATGCAGAGTTGGGAGAAGAGCCGATAGCTTTCTTCTTTTCGCAGAATGGTCAGATTGAGTGGGCGCATCGAAGTGACGGCTATTTGGCTACATATTTGCAAACAAAAAAACCGCTGAGTAGTCAGTCCGTTACGTATAAATGCATACAAAACGGGGTTTCGTCCTCAATGCCAGAATTAGTACCAGCCGAAGTTTGGTTTAATGACCGGCGGGTGCCTGGTGAACTGCTCGTTTATGAACACTGTGTGCTTGCGCCTCCGATAGGAGGAGCCTTCAGCTTTGTCTGGATGAGCAACCAATATAGATAGTAACAGGGATATCAGAATATAGAGCCGCACCGTGACTCAACTGGCATCCGCAAAACCACAGTCGACCAATCCATTGTAAGGGCAGTAGACCTTTCTTTGAAGTCAACAGCGTTCACTGTGCCGATATTATCTCTGTTTAATGTTCTAAGTTAAGAGCGGTTTCTACCACTTTTTTCGTTTATTACAATTCTATGTGAGATTCATTTACCTTTTATGCAATTCTCCGAATTAATTGGCAAATTGGAATCAATCCATTCCAAGCTTAGCCTTCAAGCTGTTCGGCAAGCTGATCAATTGTTAACCCTTCGCAACTATCTGTTTGGATTTTATATCGTTGAGTTCGAGCAGCATGGCTCCGATCGCGCTGCTTACGGCCAACAACTGCATAAGCGCTTATCTAGTGAACTGCAAAAGCACGGTATTAAGGGAGTATCCGACCGCTCGCTTCGGCAGTATCGCCAGTTCTATTTAACCTATCCTCAAATTTGGCAGACGCTATCTGCCAAATTCAAACTGCCTGATTTCGAGGTGATTCGTCAAGTAGACGTAATAAGTAATGCGAGTACCGATAAGAACTTACCGGCACTCGATTCATCCCTATTGCTGGACCAGTTGACCTACTCCCATTTTGTCGAATTACTGAAAGTCGATAAGCCATTACTACGCCGTTTTTACGAGGTCGAAGCGCTCAAAAACAACTGGAAGGTCCACGAGCTAAACCGGGCCATTACGACGCTCCTAGCCGAACGCACCAGTCTGTCAACCGATAAAGCTGCCGTGATTGCCCGCATTCAGGAGAATCAACCGACTGGCTTGGAGGACCTGATTCGTAATCCATACCTGCTGGAGTTTCTGGGCCTACAGGAAAAACCGGAGTATACGGAAAACGACTTCGAAAAGGCCATTATCGACAATTTACAGGATTTCTTACTAGAGTTGGGGCGAGGGTTCTGCTTTGAGGCTCGTCAGAAGCGCATCAGTTTCGGAAACCGTCACTATAGAATCGACTTAGTTTTTTACCATCGTATCCTAAAGTGCCATGTGCTGATCGATCTTAAAATTGGCGAATTCGACCACGCTGACGCTGGTCAGATGACTGTATATCTGAACTATTATAAAGCCAACGAAATGAGCAACGGTGACAATCCACCCGTTGGTATCATCCTTTGCGCCAGTAAAGACAATTCATTAGTAGAGTATGCTACCAGTGGCATGGCTAATGAAGTGTTTGTCTCCCAATATTTAGCTGAATTACCTGATAAAGAGCAGCTAAAGGCATTGATAGAACGAGAAAGCAAAGACTTTTGACATAGTGATACATGGCTCTGCATCGTAGTAGGAGTAAAGAGTTGGTATAAGTATACGTCGTCAAATGAAAGTGGACAAAAAGGGTGAAAATCTGAAGAGATAATGGTGGGTAAAAAAGCAAAGCGTATCTCATTTTATTGATAGTTCGCTGCTGCAATACTTAATAGTATATTTAGCCCTTGCTTTAACTGTACCCACCAATCAATAATCTGACTTCATATTGTTCGTTACAACCTTTTCAACAAGCCATCGACTATATTGGATTCCTGAATCACCTGCAAGTCAATCAGCTATGCAGGCAATGGGTATGCCTATTGTCGACGTTGGTCAATTAGTAGCCGAAAAATTTCAAGCCGCTATCGAAACTAGATGGTTGGGAGCGGAGGTGGAAGCTTATATAACTGCAGTACTTAAAAATAGCTCTAGGAAATGGCCTGAACTAGTCACTCCTATTGTGGTCATAAACAATATAGGGATACTGTTTGAGCCAAACTTAGCTATCAATCCAGCCATTTGGCTCAAAAGACAAGCAAAAGAGCTTACCATCATTCTTTTATGGCTAGGTCAATTTCAATCACCCGGATTATTTTATTGGCCAAACAGTCCCAAACATCACACCCTTAACCTTACCGATGCTGCACCCCAGCAATTAATTATCACCGAATGAATTACAAAGACCTTATCCAGTTTGAACCCATTACCTCAGTGGTGAAACTGGTCGATTCCGAACAAACGGCCAAAGCCCAGGAATTAGTTAAATCGTACGTTTTTTCTACCAAAATACAGGAAGATATTGAAGCTGTCATTCTAGGGGTAGCTGACACAGTTGGGGTATATTCGCCACCGAAGGCAGTTAACCGGCTGTACATCAGTAATATACCAAAGAATTTATGCTATTAACGTTCGTTTTAGCGAGCAAGTAATTTTGCTGTTTAGATACGTGTAAAAGCAGCCAATTTTGATGCTCTTAAGCCTTTAAACGACGTTAAGACCATCCAAGCCCGAAATACAGCGGTCAGCAACCCAAATTCACACTTATTCCGGGCACTATACTCTACTTGCCAAAACAGCTCCCGTACTAGGCAGTCAAATCTGTATAACTAATTGATTAACAAATTTTTATAGGCTCTACGTGGCGCATATACCCTGAATGTGTCAGATACCCCTAATGCAACGTCAGGTCGCCCGGCTGAAAATGCCCAAGGCTTTTTTTAATATATCCCGCTCGATCTCCAATTGGCGCACTCGTTCTTTGAGCTGATGGTTTTCAGCCACCAGTTCAGGCTGTTGGGATATTGCGGTTTTACCCGCTTGGTTCTTACTTTTTCAGGTGTAGATCAGGTTCTCAGAAATGCCCAAGGCTTTAGCGACAAAGGGAGCAGACTGGCCGCTGGCCAGTATTTTAAGAACATGGGTTTTAAACTCAGCATCGTATTTTCGACGCGCTTTGGGTTTGACTGCTTGTTGCATGGCTTCGCCAAGTTAAGCAAGTCCAGTGTGCCGATAAATCAGACCATCTCACTACAGGGTGGTGCCCCTTGGCGAGGCCAGCTGCGTAGCTAGTCAATCTGTTGAACCTGGTGCTACAGTCCTTGAGAATTTAAGTCCGTAGCACCAGGTTCAACTCAGTAGGTTACGACCAGCTGTAACGAAAGCGGCATGTTAGTGAAAAAACACATCAGTCGACACGGCGCGTGGTGTCATCAAGGCGGATAGTATAGGGCTGGCATTGCCCTTTTCTAGGATTGCGATTTTGAAAACTGCCAAACGCAATCAGTCGCATACGGTTGACGCTTAGGTTTTAGGCTTTATAGGGGTGATGTTTGTTCGGCGGCTACTTTCCACTCATGGTCGGCCAGGGTCAGCACCTGGGTGAAGCGGAATTTGGCACTGCCGGCTTTGGTGGGCGTGGCCGTTCCCTGCGCCAGAATCACGTTGTGACCCAGGGCGGTGGTGGTATCGAACAGAATGGTCTGGGCGTTGGCGGCAAGGTGTTGCGCTACCATTTTCCGGGCAATGGAATCGATAGCTGTTTTGGTCAATGTGGCCTGCTCAGCACCACCCGCAGCCCCCTCACCACGCTCACCTCCAGAACCTTCGCCCCGTTCGCCGTTGGGTGGGGCGGGGCGACCTTCAGGACCACCGGGAGGCCGTTTTTTACCAAAGAGAGCTTTTCCACCATTAGGGAGGGCTTTAAAGCCCGGAAGATCAGCGGCAATACCTACCAGAAAAAGCAGTGCCACCACCGAGGGCACGATCAGTTCGCGACGAATACCACCCACTTTTCGGTCAGTCGAATAGCCTTTCAGCGACGCCCAGTTGTTGACAATATGGAAGATGGCCGCCGCCACAAACAGCACCCCAAACCAGGCGTGTGTATGTTCGACAGCATGGCTTCCCTGCCCAAAATAGATCAGTAAACCCGTGATAGATAGTACGGCAAACACAGCGGCAACCGAGAGGCTGACCAGATTTTTCGATTTCATAATCCTGTATGTAGTAAAGGAGGTAGGGTATAAAGTAAAGGCACAATCAGCTTTCGTGCAGGCATATGTTGACGTGAGTACCCGCCTGTGTAGATGTATCGGTGTCGTCAAGTTGAAACGGCATGAGCCGGTTCGCTTCATCGACCAGTAGCGGGAATGAACGTTAGCCCCGAAGCTGGCCAAACTGGTTGCGGTCGGAAGCAAATGCAAGCCACCGGCCATCGGGCGACCAGACTGGTCTAAAATAGCTATGGGGTTTTAGTCTGTCGCCTGGATTCGTCAGGGAAGCCGTCAGGTTGACCAGTTTCCGGGTCTTCAGGTTCAGGAGCCAGACATTGGTCGTCAGGGTTTTACGGAAGGAGACAAACGCTAGCTGGGTACCATCGGGTGATACCGACGCCGGGTCATCAAAAGCCGGGTCATTGGTCAGTTGTTCTAAACCAGTGCCATCGGGATGAACCCGGTAAATGTCGGACTAGCCCAGCCCGGCGCGTTCCGAGGTAAACACAAGCCAGTTGCCATCCGCTGAGTAGGACGTATGGTAGTCAAAGCCGCTGGTGGGTAGCAATTTATGTTCAGCCGAGCCGTCGGCATTGGCGACGTAGAGTTCGGAGAACGAGGGACCAATCCGGTTCATGAGCATAACGTTCTTTTCGGCTACGGGGCGTTTAGCCGGTGTCGGCCGGGATGGCTGAGCCGGTCCGCTGCCAGAGGCCAGGGTCAGTAACACCAGCCAGGCGATGGGTGGGTTGATACTCATGGGGGCTTTATTGGCTAGGTGAGATTAGGGTGATTAAGAGGTTTTTACGCGATTTTTCTCGTCATCAGCGCTGCTTTTGGCCTTTTGCGCGGCTCCTTTTACGGGGGTGCCGAACCGGTAGACGAA
>JANXVQ010000790.1 GCA_025351545.1 Spirosoma sp. | reverse complement strand
GGTTATTAAAAGAAAATTCTGGAAGTAAAGTTTCCTGCCAATGACTACGCCACTATTCATGTGTTTCAACAATCCCGTGGTATCACGCCAGGCCGCCACTTGTTTCCCATCCGATTTAGTATGCTTCGTCAGCGAATGATTGTTGACAACATAAAAATGCATTTGGTCAACCGCTACGCCCTGCTGAACTTCCTTCAGTTGAAACCGTCGGATTTCGGTAGCCTTTTGCGCCTGACTACCTATCGGGGAAAATAAAAACAGCGATAGAACAGTAATCGTCGGCAATAGGTACAATCGCATGATTTTCAAATGTCTATGTAAGAATCGTAAGTTACGGGGATACCGGTATTTTCGGGAGAGGAGCCAAACGTTTGTTGTTTTCAACTGGGGTAGCATAAGCCGAAATTTATCTTTACGTTTCAGCCAAAAGAATCAGTGGCGACCTCAACATTTAGCATCAAAAAAATAGTCTCTTATCGTCTGTATCGTGGAAAACTCACGTCGAAAATTCATCAAACAGAGTGCGCCTGCAGCCACCTTATCGATGGGCGGACTAACTGCCGTTGCCAATCCGGTTCAGGAAATAGTACGAACAAACGCGCTATTGAAAGAAGCCGATTTGCAAATGGGTCTGGCTTATTTCTGGGGTTTCGAGCCGCAGAAAATGAAGCTTTCAAAACAGATGGGCGTAAACGGTGCCATAGCGCCGGCCAACCCCAACATGGTCGGTATGAAAGACGGTAAAGCCTGGGACTACGAGGTTTTAAAAGCTATTAAAGATGGGTTTGCCACCGAAGGGTTGAAGCTACAGGTCATTGAGAGCCCAACTCCCCTCGACAAAGCAAAACTGGGCCTACCCGGCAAGGATGAAGAAATAGAACACTTCATTACGTTCATGAAAAGCATCTCGAAGGTGGGCGTCGATACGGTTTGTTACAACTGGATGCCCGTTATTAACTGGTCGCGTACTAACATGGAAAAGCCCTCACGCGGGGGTGCGCTGGTGAGTTCATTCAACTATGAGGAAGCCAAAAACCAGCCATTAACCCCATACGGCGATTTTTCGGCCGAAACCATGTGGAAAAACCTCGACTACTTTCTGAAAGCAGTAGTTCCCGAAGCGGAGAAGGCAGGTATAAAACTAGCCCTCCACCCCGATGATCCGCCAGTTGATAAGCTTCGGGGAATCTCCCGGATTATGACCTCTGCCGACGCCTTCAAACGGATGCTGGACATTTATCCAAGCCCTAATAACGGCATTACCATGTGTCAGGGCAGTTTTGCGACGATGGGCGAAGACATTCCAACAGTTGTTAAGTATTTTGGAGAACGTGATAAAATCTTCTTTGTCCACTTTCGTGACATTCGGGGCAATCGCCTGAATTTTGAAGAAACTTTCTACGATGATGGCCAAAACGATATGTATAAGGCCATGAAATCGTATTATGATATTGGGTACAAAGGCCCCATCCGGCCCGACCACGTGCCAACAATGGCGGGCGACAGCAACGACCATCAGGGATACAGTTTATTAGGGAGTTTGCATGCAGTTGGCTATATGCAGGGCTTGATGGAAGCCATTAAAAAGAGTCGAACCTGACACATTGTTAACTAGCCATAGTTAGAGTAAGCTACTTCCTGCGCTTTGTTGAGCAGATTACAACTATCTTCTCATGCCCTTAACCATTACTTTCCTCGGCATTCTGGCCTTGATTGCCCTAATTTCGGTCGGTCGGCTGCATGCTTTTTTGGCTTTTATGGCCGTTTCGCTGGGCGTTGGTCTGGCGCTGGGGCTAAAACCACTAGCCGTTTTAGATGCCATTCAGAAAGGTATTGGCGGTACGCTTGGTTCTATTACTGCCATTATCGCCTTAGGGGCAATGCTAGGAAAATTGGTGGCGCAAAGTGGAGCGGCTCAACGAATTGCGGTCAATATTATGGATCTGGTCGGCACAAAGCACGCTCGTTGGGCCTTTCTGGTAACGGGTTTTATTGTTGGCTTACCGCTTTTCTATTCCGTGGGGTTTATGTTGCTGACTCCGTTGGTCATTACGGTTGCCTACCGATATAAGTTACCCGCACTCTACATTGGGCTGCCCATGTTGGCGTCATTATCGGTCACGCAGGGCTATCTTCCACCCCACCCTGCACCATTAGCCATTTTGAAACAATTTAATGCCGATATGGGCCTGACGCTTTTTTACGGCATTATTGTGTCGGTGCCAGCCATCCTTATATCTGGCGCTTTATTTGGTTCTACTCTGAAACGTTATATTACGTTGCCAAACCCCGCGTTCATTGCCCCCGACTTGCCAAACGATCAAATGCCCTCGGCAAC
>JANXVQ010000780.1 GCA_025351545.1 Spirosoma sp. | reverse complement strand
TTCTATGAGGGCGGCTTTTCATTTCACTTACCAGGCTACACGTTTATAGTCACCTGCTTCAGTCAGCGAGGTAAGTCTTACTTGTAATTTAGCAACGTCGTCGCTTCGCAGGCTTTGTCAGTTTTGAAGCGAATCCACCGGGCTTGAAAATTCTTCGGAAATTGATAATCGATCGTTTTTCCGGGAGCAACTGTAAACGTCTTGTATGGCATCCAGACGCCCGTGCCGATCGGGTCTGCTTCGATGGTAAACGTTATGGGCTGGGCCGCTTTGTGCGAAAGTTGCAGCCTGCGTTGGTCATAGAAACCGATCAGGTAGGGGTCAGATTCTTCATTCGCTTTCACAGATGCGTTTTTCCAGGGACCACCATGCCCGGTTGGTTTGCCCAGTTTCCAAAGGTCGTCGATGGTGCCTGCCCAAACGGCCGCCTTTTTATCATCCGAGACAATAATGTGTTCGTTCTTTGCGGCTGCATTCATATCGATTCCTGTCATGACGAGGAGTCCTCGGTATGACGCATAATCATTAATACGCAGATTATGAGACGAAACGGGCCGCATTTTAGCATATCCATCGGCATTTTCGGCGGGCAATTCATAGAACGTACCGTGGCAATTGAGCAGGTCGCGTTCGGTAGCCACTTCCCGGCAGATTCGAAGCGCGGCCTGATTTGTCAAACCGGTATAGGCATTATTGCCGAGGGGTAACCGCCAGCGCCGTCCTTTGTCGTCAACGATCAAAACACTCGATTCGTCAATCGTCACAACTTTCTGCGGAATAGCGAACTTGGTTTTGATAACGTCTACCGTTCCGGCATCGTCTTTCCGAACGAGTTGCATGTTGGCGTCCAGTTCATAATAGCCAATATCAGTGGCATAGCCGCCTTTGTAGGTCGATGCGGCCATGCCCAACGCCCGCCGATTAGCACCTAATCCATACATCAAACCACCTGATGTGTTTGCCGTTGAGACCGTGCTGAGGCCAGTAAACATCGCATTGGCGGTCGTGTTGCGCGTGTCGTTCGCCGAATACGAGAAGTGGGCGGTTAACGTGGTGGCTTTATTCGACTTGACCCGAATCCATTCGCCGGGTGTATCGGCACCAAAGGGTACGTGTGTAGATTTGCGTCCACCAACGGTTACGGTTTGCAGTGATGCCCAGCTACCGTTTCCGGTTTTGTCCACCTCGAAAGTAATCCGGATATCACTGTCGCTGTTATTTTGAAGCCAGGCCGAGCGATTGGCCCAACCCGCAAACAGAAACGGCTCGGAGGGTTGATTCGCGTTAACCGGTTCATTTAGCCAGACAGCCCCTTCGGCGGTGTTTGGACCAAGTTGATCGGGTAGGTTCAGGGAGGTAAACCACAAATTTGAGTTCGATTGGCCGGGACCTTCAAGGCTGCCTTTTACTTTCCGTTTATTCAGAAATTCTTTTTGAGCAGAATCATCGCATCCAAAAACTAACTGATCGTTCCAGCGCGTGTAATCGCCAATAACTTTCAGATAAGCGGAACGGGGTCTGATACCGGCCGTATTCGCTGCGGTGAAACCGCCGGGAAAATTCCAGAACATACCGTGCATCGTCATCAGATAGTCAGGTTTCTGAGTCGTACCAACATCCCGAATACGGGGCCACTCGGTATTCCAGCCATGAGCGCCATCGTATGAATGGCTGGATTTAGGAAGCCGGAAAAAATGCCAGCCCGTTGCTTTATCGCGCACGCCCAGCAGCACGGATTTATGATCCCAGCCCGTTGCCCAGATGGGATCAGTTTCCGGTTTTTTATTGCCATAAATACCACCCGGACCAGTCACCTCCACAAACTGATTCCGCCGGACGACTTTCCAGTCTTTACCGTTCCATTCCGAAAGCGAGCCCGCATCAACGTCGAACTGGACCAATGCCTTCGCACCGGGTTCGCCATTATTGGAGTAAACCATAACGCCCTGACCTGAATATACGCCCTTTCCATGCGCACCCGGCAACAACGTGTTTTCCAGATTATTCGACTCGTCAGACTCTTTTTTCCGATTGACATTGCCATCCTCATAGAGCATTGTCGGAGCCAGCGTATTTACGTCCACTTCGTAAAAACCTTCTTCCATTGTTCCATAATAGATCTTCCCTTTCGGATCGGTTAAATGGCGGGCATTGCCCGTATGACGCCCAGGCATCGTTTTGTAGGGAATTACCCGAACATGTGCCTTGCTGTCGATGGCGTAGGGACCAATAAATAGCTGGTTACTTTCGGGGTGGACCATCCGGTTGGCGGGCGTGCCGCCAATGCTTTCGGGCCGGACGATCTGCTTTAAATCGGGGGTTATTTGATACAATTTATCCGACGAGCCAAACGGCAAATGCGGCCCGTAAGTAACAACCCAGAGATTGCCCGCCCAGGGAACAACGGCCCCTGTACCACATTCTCCTTCGTTGTTATACATGGCCAGCTGTGGATAAATTCCGCTGTAAGACGGCACTTTTTTGGACTGAGCGACAGATAAACCACCATGTGCAAGGAGCCATCCAATCAGGCAGGCAGAAAGAGAATACTTTTTCATTGAGTTAAAAATAAGTTGATAACAGGGCAGTATCCAGCGTTGGTCTACTCCCAACCGGGACTCTGCGTTAGCTTCGGATTTGCCTGAATTTCTTCTAGTGGTATGGGGTAATAACGGTGCTTGGCCTGCGGAGCACGAGTGGGATAAACATCGTTTACCGCTTTGGGAATCACGGTTAGGAATGTATTGGTCCGTGTAAGATCAAACCAGCGGTCAGCCTCGGCGAACAACTCCCATGAACGCTCTTGTAGAACGGCGGCAATAAAGGCATCTTTACTAAGGCCCGGTGTCAAATCGCCCAGTCCCGCCCGTTTCCGAACCGTATTGATGTACCCATATGCTACCCCTGTCGCTCCATTCTGACAGGCCTCAGCTTCGGCAGCAACCAAATACACGTCGGCTAGACGGATAATCGGGAAGTTGCAGTTGTTGGCTTCTGCGATGGAGTTCGGATCGCGGTATTTACGAATTAAAACCCCTTTTGGCGTAACAGGCGTGATGTCTTTCTGCGGAACGACTTTACCCGCAACATCACGGTACGTCGTGTCCAGCAACTGCCGTCGTTTGTCGCTTGGAGCAAATGAGTCAAAGAAACCCTGATAAGCAAACCAGGACCCGAATGACACTTTGGCATAATCAGGGCCAGAGCTATTGCGGGGTCCGGCAATACCCATGACAGTTAACCAGCGGCTGGGCGTTACCCGATCCGCTTCAACAGCCCACATATTCTCGATACGGGCCGCATCTTCTTTGTCCACGTCGAACACGTCCAGTACGTTCGGCATCAGCGAGTATTTGCCCGAACTGATCGTTGCCTGCGCCATTTGCAACGCCTTTGCCCAGTCTTCGTTGTACAACGCTACTTTAGCATAAAGACCCTGAATAGCTTCTTTGGAAGGTCGGCCTTTTACCAAACTGGCTGAGTATGACGGCAATCCGGCAACGGCCTGATCCAAATCACTGTAAATCTGTTTGTAAACGTCGGCCCGCGTACTTTTGGTAACAAGCGCTTCGGTTTCGCTGGTGCTTGCTCTTGTTTTTACCGGAATTTCGTTGAACGTTTTGGTAAGCGTCCAATGATACAGCGCCCGTAGGGCATAGGCTTCGGCAACAATTTCTGTCCGGCGCTGAGCATTCATCTGAATGGCAGGGACTTTCTCAATGATCCAGTTGGCGTTTTCGATACCCTTATAGCTAAACCGCCAGACACCCTGCGGCCCCTCGGTTTCATGACGGCCCGAGTTCCGTTGAGCGGTGTAATACGGATCATACGAAAACAGCGTAATGGTATTCCTGCCCACAACGGCCCGTGGATAAGCCTGATCGGCCGCAAAATCCGACACGGCTACTAAGGGGAAGCCATATAGGTTGATAAGTGAACCAGCGGCAGACGCTATTCCCGCTTCGGCATCGGATGCCGTTTTGTAGAAGTTGGTCGTAAAAATGGATGAATACACCGTTTCATCTAGTTTGCTGCACGAAATTGTCAGGCCCGACATAGCCATCAACAGCAGAATTTGTTTCTTCATGGGAGAATAAAGAGCGAAAGAGCGAAAGAGTGAATGAGCGAGTGAGTGAATGAGCGATGAAAGGCTGGCGCGAAATCGCTCCGCTTCGGCAGTCCGATTTCGCTCTTTCACTCATTCACTCATTCGCTTTTTATAG
>JANXVQ010000777.1 GCA_025351545.1 Spirosoma sp. | reverse complement strand
GAGATTGGCCAGGCTACCATCCAGCTCGCGGCAAAAGGGCGAATCATGATTACCAATTCGGTGATTGACGAACAGATTGCCCTGCACATTTTACAGCATCAGGAAAGTCGGCGGGCCGAAGCACACCAGCACATCCGAACCAATTTTGGCATTATCCGGCAGTTTTTCGCCCAAACGCCGTATCTCGAATGGGTAGAGCCGACGGCGGGCGTAGTTTGTTTTTCCCGGTTAAAAGCTAGCTATTCAATCAATACCAACGCGTTTTATCAATCGCTGTATTCAAAATACCAAACTCTTGTCGGGCCGGGCCATTGGTTCGAGCAAGACAAAATATACATGCGCATCGGCTTTGGCTACCCCACCCCCAACGAGCTGAACACTGGCTTACAAAACCTCGAACGCTGCCTGTCCGAACATCTGGAACCATAGGTCAATTACTTATCGGCCAGTATGCCAAATTGCTCCCAATTCTCTTTTTTTGTGTATTATTACCTGATTCACGGCAGTTCCTTACTAATCTGCCGAAATAATCGTTTGCCAATTATTATTTGGCAATAAAAAGCAGTTTTAATACAATAGCATGACTTATTGACTTTCAGCAGAGGTACTTATTTTCCTTATAGCTCATTTTTTATAGTGGTGTCCAAGTCTAAATCTTAACACCACTACCCCAATTACAACTCAATAACTACCCGTTTCCAATGGATTTTTCGAAGTACAAAAAAAGCACAACGTCTGTATGGGCAGGTGAAACCGAACCCTTTACCGATGGTGCCATTACAACGCCAATCGTGAGAAGTGTTGCCTTTGCCTATACAGATCTGGACGAATGGCATAATGTATCAACCGGCAAGGCTGATGGCTACATTTATAGCCGGAACACTAACCCAACGGTACACGTACTCGAAGAAAAAATCCGGATTCTGGAAGGTGCCGAAGCCGCTACCTCGTTTGCTACAGGCATGGGCGCTATCAGCAATACATTATTTGCCTTGCTGGGACCGGGCAAACGAGTTGTTTCCATTAAAGATACGTATGGCGGTGCCAGCCGACTTTTTCTGGATTTTCTGCCTCGTTATCAGGTTAACGTTACGCTTTGCGAGACCACAGGTTTCGACGAACTCGAAGCCGAAATTGCGAAAGGTTGCGACGTTCTTTATCTGGAAACACCGACCAATCCTACCTTAAAAATTGTCGATATAGCCCGGTTGGCAGCCGCAGCCAAAAAAGTTGATGCCATTACGGTGGTCGATAATACGTTTGCCACGCCAATTAATCAAAACCCTCTGGCGCTGGGCGCTGATTTGGTTGTTCATAGCGCAACTAAATTTCTTGGTGGGCACTCCGATGCAATGGGTGGCGTACTTTGTGGCACGAAAGAACTGGTCGAGAAAGTGTTCCAATTTCGGGAAATCAACGGGGCCAGTCTGCAAGCCGATCCGGCTTATATGATTGCCAGAGGCATGAAAACGCTGGAACTTCGGATAGAACGCCAAAACGCATCGGCTCTGGTTATTGCGAAGTATTTAAAGGCGCATTCCAAAGTTAGCGATGTGTTTTATCCGGGTCTTGACACACATCCCGGTCATGATATTGCGAAAGCGCAGATGTCCGGCTTTGGCGGCATCATGAGTTTCTCGCTGAATGGGGGCTATGATTACGTGAAGAAATTCCTGCCAAAACTCCAATTTGTACACCTGGCCGCCAGTCTCGGTTCGGTAAGTACGCTGGCCGGACCACCAAGAACCACCAGCCACGTCGAGCTAACGGAAGAACAACGTAAACTGTTGGGTATTCCCGAAAGTCTGATTCGGTATTCGGTTGGTATTGAGAACGTTGATGATCTACTCAATGATTTAGATACTGCCCTGGCCTCTTTATAACCCACTGCTCACGCATGACGTACCTCTTTAAACTAATTGTCGGCCATTTACCAGTGGGTCCGATACTCCCGTTTGTGAGCTTCGAAAAGCCCTTTGTCACCTGACGGTGAACTATATGGACCGGTGATTACATTGAAGTTGTTTAGGATTTTTCACCTGTAGCATGGAGTGGTACTCCGTGCAGCCG
>JANXVQ010000766.1 GCA_025351545.1 Spirosoma sp. | reverse complement strand
CAAACAGGCCATCGACACCCGCAGCTACACCGGCACGGGCCAGCACAGGCAGGTATTCGCGCGCTCCACCTTTCGCATCGGCAGACGGAATACCGTACTTACGGATAGCGTGGGTTACGTCGAACACAACCGGGTAGTTAGTGCGTGCCATGTGGTAAAAAGCGCGCGGATCAACCACTAAGTCATTATAACCAAAGGTGTAGCCCCGTTCGGTCAGGATGATCTGATCGTTACCCGAATCCTCAATTTTTTTGACCGGGTGTTTCATGTTTTCCGGAGCCAGAAACTGTCCGTGTTTCACGTTAACAACCTTGCCCGTTTTGGCAGCGGCCACAACCAGCATGGTTTGCATACACAGGTAAGCCGGAATTTGCAAAATGTCGACCACTTCAGCAACGGGAGCGCACTGATCAGGATAATGCACATCGGTTAGCAATGGGAAGCCAAACTGCTCCTTCACTTTAGCCAGAATCTTCATTCCTTTTTCGATACCCGGCCCGTTATAATACGTCAGGCTGGAACGGTTATCCTTCTGAAATGATGACTTATAAATAATTTTGATGCCCATACGCTCCTGGATTTCCCGGAGTTGCTCGGCAACGGTCATCATAATTTTTTCATCTTCGATAACACAGGGTCCGCTAATGAGAAATAACTCATCCGATCCACATTCGATGTCGCCAACGCGAACAATTTTCTGAGACATGTTTTTTTAGTCAATAATGATGTTAATAGAACGCTGATTCTTATGATAATTAAGATTTTCAATAGTTTACCGTTGACTGGGAAAGATAAAAATCATACATATCCTACCAATCATAAAAATCAGCGTTCTAGTGTGATGTCAAATCTTCGAAAGTTCAGCGTCAATACTAGACCCCGAAAGAAATCTAATCTTAACTTGAATCGGTTCATTTACAATCGCCGGAACAGACCTTTCAGCAGGTCAATCGTAATAACGTCCTGCCAATTATCGCCGATAGCGTGTAACCACATATGCGGCAAATTGTACGATATATGCGCCATCTGAGTGATGGTATCGTCACTCCATTCGTTCGATAAACCCTGCGGCAAATCAATCTGGTGATACGCTACCATTTCCTTAAACTCAGCCACGCCCTCAGGATAATAATCGCCGAGGTGATTCATAATCAGACAGTTGGCATAACAATGGCGAGTTCCCAAAATCTTCGACAACCCGTAGCTGATGGCATGACAAACGCCCACTTCGGAGTAGGTCAGACTCAACCCGCCCATCATCGACGCCACCATTAATTTATCGTCGTTTTCGGCTGTCTGCCCAGAGTTTTCACCCAGATACACTTCCCGACAGAGTTTCATGGCCTGCTCAGCGTAAGCGTGCGAATAGGCATTATTCATCCGCCCATTCTCCGACTCAATGCAGTGAATGTAAGTATCCATACCGGTGTAAAACCACCAGTTACGGGGTACGCTGGCAATCAGATCGGGATCGAGTACGATTTGGTTGAATACCGTCCATTCGCATTTGAGACCCAGTTTTTTAACCGGTCCGGTTAGCACGGCAGTCATCGAAACCTCGGCACCAGTTCCAGAAATGGTCGGCACACCAACGTGGTAAACGCCCGGCTTTTTAATGAGATTCAATCCCTGATAAAGTGTCGAAGACCCCTCGTTAGTCAACATCAACGACAATGCTTTGGCGATGTCCATGATGCTACCTCCCCCGATACCCACGACACCCGATGGCAAGCCTTTTTTAGCTAGGATTTCATCGCGAAGCTGATCAATCTGGTCAGTTGTTGGTTCGTGTTCTTCAACGCTGATATAGTACGTTAAATCTTCAGGATGAACCGGAACCTGACCTTCAAGGGGTTTCCCTTTGAAATAATTATCGACCAAAAAGACAAAATAGCCTTCGTTGTCGCCCCGGCGCGGAGCCAGAATTTCGTCGAGTTGAGAAAAACTTCCCCGACCAAAAACCGTCTTCTCAATGCCCTTAAAATTTTTATGCGTGGTTGGTGTTGCTACCATTGTGTTGTTAAGCCATAATGGCCGAAAAATTGATCTTTTGTCGCAATAGGTAAATTTTCGGACAAAGCCTGTGCGATAATCAACCGATCAAATGGATCCTTGTGATGATGTGGCAATTTCTGCAAGTGCAGTAAATGGTCAAACTCAATCGGTACTACCCAGAATTGATTGCGTTCCAGAAAACTGAATAACTCTGTTATTGGCGTACTAATTTCCAATTTACCTAAACTAATCTTGATCGTTATTTCCCACAAACTTGCGATACTGATGTAACAATCATTAGCGGGGTCCCCAATAATCTCTTTGAGATCGGCGGGTAACGATTCATCTCCACCATAAAACCAGAGTAATGTGTGCGTGTCAAGCAATAGTCGCATTACATATACTCGTTAAAGTCATCTAGGGGAGCGTCGAAATCCCTTGACAATCGTACTTTCCCTTTAGCATAACCAAACTCACGTTTCGCTAGACTTGCTTCCCGTTGCTTCTTCGTCCGTAAAAAAGCAACAAAGTCTTCAACCTCCCGACGCAATTCGGGAGGAAGGGCTGTTATCTGGGTCAATAAGGCGGTCGTTGACATACGTTTATTGTAAGGTAAATTACGCTTCTACCAGTGTTGCTTTTCGAACGGCGGCTTCGATATTTTTGGCCAATGCAGCCACTTCTTCCGATGTCCACGTTGCCCGGATACCGAACGAAATTAGTCGACCAATAGTCGCCTGTGCGTTGGGAATGTCGAGGTTTTTATAGTCTTGTGGGGCACCAAGTTTTTCGATTGCTAACGGGGCAGCCGTCCGCATTTCTTTAATGTGGTTCCACTGATTAATGAAGTGGTACATATTCGTGAACCAGTAATTGAATCCGCCCACACCGGCCGCGTTTAGTTCGTCGACCGTGCGTTGTGCTGAATCGGTATCTGTCAGTAGTATATTCAGGAATGTTGCCGAATCACCATTCGCGTCGGGAATTTGTGCAAAGGTTACCCCCGGCACAGTCGCTAACGCCGACATAAGTTGCGCTTTGTGGGCATTATTATTTTTAATAATCTCCGGCACCCGGCGCGTCTGAACTAAACCAATAGCCGCGTGGAGTTCGCTAATACGGTAGTTGAAACCCAGAATCGGGTGTTGTTCCATGCCCCGGTTACTACCAACGTGGTCGTGGCCGTGATCGGAATAGGAATCAGCGTGTTTATAGGCTGTTTCGTCGTTGGTGACCATAATGCCGCCTTCGCCCGCCGTTGCAATCTTGAAGAAGTCGAACGAATAAGCACCGGTTTTGCCCCACAGACCGCTCGAAACACCTTTGTAACTTGCGCCCATTGCCTGACCGGCATCTTCGACAAGCACTAAATTATGCTCCTTCACAATCGCCATAATCGCATCCATATCAGCCATTTGGCCGCACATATGCACCAGGCAGATGGCTTTGGTTTTAGGTGTGATGACACGACGGATACCGGCGGCACTTAGACAAAGCGTTTCGTCAATATCAGCAAAAACAGGTAAGGCGCCCGCCATCAAAACGGCCTCAACGGTGGCGATGTAGGTAAATGGCGGCACAATAACCTCGTCGCCCGCACCAATTCCGGCAGCTGCCAATGCACACAAAACGGCAGTTGAGCCGCTCGATACAGCGTGGGCGTACTTTGCCCCAACTAACTTGGCGACCTCAGCCTCGAACTCGCGGGCTTTGTAAATATTATTGCGTTGCGCTTCGTGATTATACCGAAACAGGATACCAGTCTCAAGCACATCGTTGATTTCCTTGCGCTCGGCCGATCCGAAAAACTCCATTCCTGGCATGACGTAAACCGTTTAGTAAGTCGCTTCAGAAATTAGGTTTTAGAAGCGGCTTTATTTTTTTCACAAAGGTACGGCTTTTGTTTTGTAGAGACGCATACTTGCCGGTCCGCCGGTGCGGTCTCTTATGCGTCAGCAAAAACCAGTAGATAGAGCAGACGCATTCGTTAATAATGTATTCGCTTTTCCATAGCTACCCATTCCTGAAAAACTGCATCGGCTTCATCGCGCAGCAGTTGGTGCATTGGAATGTGGCGTTGCTCGCGGGGTTTATCCAGTTCCTCATAAATGAACTGGTCGTCAAAACCGACTGTAGCGGCATCGGAGTGAAAAGCCCCGTAAACAACTCGGGTGGGACGCGCCCAATAAATAGCCCCTAAACACATCGGGCAGGGTTCGCAGGACGCATATAACGTACAATCATCCAGCTGAAACGTACCCAGATTTCGGCAGGCGTCCCGAATGGCCACCACTTCGGCGTGGGCCGTCGGGTCATTTGTCGACGTAACCTGGTTGCACCCACGCCCCACAATTTCGCCATCACGAACAACGACACAACCAAATGGCCCACCTTGTCCGGTTGTCATACCTTCGCGGGCCAACCGGATGGCCTCGCGCAGAAAATAATCATCCTGATTCGTCATTTTATTATTTACTATAGCTAGCGTATTGTCCAGAGTAGTCATCAACAGGCAATAATAGTAAAACAACGCCTGTCTATTATTGCCTGTTGATGAACGTTAAAGCCCGGCCACATATCGTGTAACGGCCAACTGAGCGGCACTGTTTTTCTGAAATCCTGCCGGAACCAGTACATCGCGCAGGGATTCGTAGAGATACATCACCTCCCACAAGCTACTAAGCAAAATAGCCCGTTCGGGCATCGCTACGGTCTTGCGCAGTTGCGTAAGCTCAGCCACGCCAAAGGTAGTTTCTGCTCTACGAACTCCTCGTGGTAAGCTCGAATTTTTGAGGTGCAGCATCGGCCCAAGCACAGCATTCCGCACAAAGGCCAGAAAGTCAATCGCTTCAAAAAACTCCCCCCGACCAACTTTCAGGGCCGCATAATGTGCCCATATCCAGAAACGATCCTCGGCCCATTGGAAATCAAACGGCGGGTAATGCGCCGTTGACTGCTGAATGATGTTTGTCAATGCCTGATCCCGCTCCCAAAGAACGATGGGATCTTCGACCCGATTATGAAATTCATCGGGTGTTAAAAATTTAATATCGACGTGCAACAGTGCTGATTCGTATAGGGCAATCAGCAAGCGCGGTTCACCCACATGATCACCCCGGAAGGACGCAACCATCAAGCCTAATTTACCCGCATATTCCTGCATTAAATTAATGTCCGGCGCTATTTTTCGACTCGTAACCAGCACCAGATCAAGGTCAGAATAGGCGTCCACCTCGCCGGATGCCCAGGAGCCACCCGCAGCTAAACCAACCGTACCAGGATCTTCCTGAATATGGGTAATGGCTGTTGTGATGAATGATTGAAAAGGGTGTAAATGGGGTTGCATTGCTCGTTGCGCCGGGCCTCCGGTGCGATTATTAAGTTATCGAAAAACGGCTCCGTATGTTAATCAATCCATCTATCCCTAGTGGATAGGCATGACCAAACCAAGCCCGTTGGGTGTAGCGGAAAGTAACAAACGCTCCTGCTTATCGCCACGCTTTTTGACAATAAAGTAGTTAATTAAATCGAATACCAGCAGAAAACCACCCTGTGCCATAATGGATTTACCGTAACCACGCAACTGATCGGCCTTGTCGGGATGAGACTCCGCTCGCTCGTTCAGGTAAGCTCCGCCCACCACATAGGCCACGTCTAAACCGGCATTGATCAGCAAAATCTGCTTCATGTTCTCGTGTTGCCGAACGGCATCGGCCAGCGTTTCGGAATCATTATTCTTTTTACGCGAACCCAGCAGACCAGCCCCGGCAATGCCGAGATTGACCAGATTCCAGTACACATTCATCTTATGGAAATACGCTGTTTCGCCCGATGTTTGTCCGGCCGCGATGGCACTAACAGCAATGTTGGCCAGAGCAAAACTACCGAGTGTGAGGCCGAGTGTTTTCTGATGACGAATACGTTGCTCACTGAAGTCGCGCAATTCGGGCGATGGTGTTACGCGTTGGGCCATTGCTACTCCGCCAAGCAACACAGAACCAGCCGCTAAGATAAGTTTTCGAAGTGATTTCATAAACGCTTATTTTGGATATAAACCCCAATTTAAGCGCGATGTTTTACACCCCCAAGGCGGCTCTGGCCTTCGGATCATTAATATTCGCCAGTTCACGAATGTCGGGCGCGGTTAACAATTTTACATCGTTTTGCCGCAGAAGCTGGCGGGGCGAATATGCTCCGTTCACTTGAGCCTGTTGTAAAATCGGCCCAAAGGCTGGCTCATAAATACCCAATAACGGTTCGGGTGATTGACCGTCTGAATCATAAAATACCGTTGCCATTTTTGCCGAATTTCGCCCATTCACCAGCGCGTCGAGTGAACGGGCCGTCAGCAACGGCATATCGCAGGCCACGACCAACCAAGCCGCTATTGCATCATACTGAAAGGCCGACAAGATTCCATTGAGTGGCCCCACCAAGTCAAATGCATCAACAATAATTGACTGATTTATCGTCGTTATTTCTGCCGCCTGTTCTGCATTTACCGACCAGAAAACGGCGTTACAATACGGCTTGAGCAAGTCGATAAGGTGTTCGCGCTGGGGTTTTCCATGATAAATCAGTTGCGATTTATCATGCCCCATTCGCGTACTGCGGCCACCCGTCAAAATAAGCCCATTTAGCGAATCCACCGCACCGGCGGACCGGCCGGGCGAATCCACGCCGGGCGAATCCACGTTACTCACGCCGAAAATCTCGTTTTCCACCCGTTTTTTCCATCAGTTTGGTTTCCCTGATAATTATATCGTGCGAAAAGGCTTTGCACATATCGTAGATCGTTAGTGCCGCCACTGACGCGCCAACCAGCGCTTCCATTTCGACGCCGGTTTTGCCTTCCGTCGATACTAGACAGTCTACAATAGCCTCACTTCCCTCAGTCGTGATCGTAATCTGGCAGTTGTCTAAACCGAGCGAATGGCAGAGTGGAATCAGATCGTCGGTGCGTTTGGCCGCCATTGTTCCGGCAATAATGGCCGTTTGAAACACGGGGCCTTTTTTGGTAGAAATATCGTGGCCGTTCAGGTGTTGCATAATGTCGGGGCCGAGCGAAACGACACTACGGGCGCGGGCCGTCCGACGCGTAACGGTCTTGGCACCCACGTCGACCATAGCCGGATTACCGTCGGCATTGAGGTGCGTAAAAGAAGACATTGTGGTCAATGATAAGTTATGAATGATAAATGATGAATAGATTGCGCTCTCTTCGTCAAAATTCATCATTTATCATTCATAATCCATCATCCCTACTATGCTTTCTGTCGCCGACGCTTTCGCCATTACTCAACAGCATATACTGACGCTGCCCACAGAAACGGTTTTGCTGACTGATGCTGATGGCCGGGTTCTTCGCGCTGTGGTTCGAGCTGACCGGGATTTTCCCCCATTCGACCGGGTGGCTATGGATGGAATCGCCATTCGATTTGCAGATTATGCGACCGGACAACGAACGTTTACTATTGTGGGTATGCAACGCGCCGGGCAACCCCAACTCACGTTGCCGCAGCAAACAGGAAGCAATATCAATGCCTGCCTGGAAGTCATGACCGGGTCCATACTGCCGATTGGAGCCGATACGGTTATTCGGTATGAAGATGTGAATATTGTCGATGCACAAGCGACTATTGTCATTGAGAATGTTGAGATTGGCCAGCATATTCATCCTCAAGCGACTGACCGCCGGGCGGGCAACGAATTGTTATCGATCGGAACCCGCATGGGACCGTCCGAGTTGGCAGTTGCGGCTTCGGTTGGGCAGACG
This sequence comes from Spirosoma sp., assembly GCA_025351545.1. Lineage (GTDB taxonomy): Bacteria > Bacteroidota > Bacteroidia > Cytophagales > Spirosomataceae > Spirosoma. The sequence goes on along the minus strand of JANXVQ010000766.1, from coordinate 4,895 downwards.
ATGTTGACGGTTACAGCGCTGCCCCGCGTGGCCCTTATTTCTACTGGTGACGAGTTAGTGGATGTTGCCGATACGCCCCTGCCCTACCAGATTCGGCGGTCGAACACCTACATGCTCCGCGCTACTCTGGCCTTGCTGGGCATTCAGGCAACGCTGCACCATATCGTCGATGACGAAGCCATTCTGACCGACCGATTGACCACACTGCTTGCCGAAAATGACATCTTGATTCTGAGTGGTGGCGTCTCGGCCGGAAAGGCCGATTTCGTGCCAGCTGTACTGGCCCGTTTGGGTGTTCAAAAGCAGTTTCATAAAGTGGATCAGCGGCCCGGCAAACCACTTTGGTTTGGAACGGCATTGGGCAAAACCGTCTTCGCCTTACCCGGAAATCCGGTTTCTACGGTGCTGTGTGCTTATCGCTATGTAGTGCCTTACCTGCGAACATCGTTGGGATTACCACCAGCACCAGTCCGGTATGCACAATTAGCCGAGCCGGTTGTGTTTAAGCCAAATGTCACGTATTTCCTGTCTGTCCGCTTGAGTTCTGAACCCGATGGGCGAACATTGGCGCATCCATTGCCAGGCTCCGGCTCGGCTGATTTTGCCAATTTACTCACTGCCGACGCATTTATGGAACTTCCTGCCGAACGCTCGGAATTTAGCGCGGGTGAAGCCTTTCAAGTGTGGGGTAAGGTATAAAAAGTAATAACTGAATAGAAAGGGTGGTGTGTTTAATTCTATCAAACCTGGCGTTGGCAGGGTCGATGACGGTCCCTCCTTCTGACATTACCAGTGAAAACGCCTATCTTTGCGTTTGATTAACCGCCTATGAACGCCACTTTTGCTAACAATCTGTTCCGCCAGAGTATTCAGGACTATCACCTGATCGACGATGTTGATACACCCCTCAACAACCCGTATTCTGCCAGCGATATTGCCTTTTTATTGTACCAGAAAAATTGGATTGATACGGTTCAGTGGCACCTCGAAGACCTTATCCGTAGCCCGACTATTCGCCCGGATGAGCTAGTGGCGATCAAGCGTCGAATTGACCTGTCGAATCAGGACCGGACAGATACCGTAGAGCAAATAGATGGATGGTTTTTTAGTCAGTTTCAGTCTATTACCCCTAAGCCTACTGCCCGATTAAACTCCGAAACACCGGCCTGGCTCCTCGACCGGATGTCGATTCTGCAACTGAAACTGTACCACTTTCGCGAACAGGTAGACCGGCCTTCGGTATCGGATGAGCACCGCCGGAAAGCCAAGCAAAAACTTGCGGTACTAGTCGAGCAGGAAGGTGATCTGGCCCAGTGTTTCGACGAATTGCTGGATGATATCCGCAATGGCGACCGCTACATGAAGGTATATCAGCAGATGAAAATGTACAACGACCCCACGCTGAATCCGGTGCTGTATAGCAGTCAGGAATAGGCTCGATCTTGCTTACCCCTTTAATAAGTGTATGAAGCAGTTGCTTCTTCTTCGGTTTTCGGCAATGGGCGATGTGGCCCTGCTGGCACCCGTTATACAGGCGTTTACGCAACGCTATCCCGACACGGGAATTACGCTGGTGACACGTCAAAAATTTGCCGTTTTTTTTGAGCAGTTCCCTAACGTTCAAGTAGTTGGTGCCGACTTTGATGGGCGGCATAACGGACTCAAAGGCGTCGTTCGACTGTTTAACGAACTGCGTCTGATGGCTTCGTTCGATGTCGTTATTGACGCTCACCAGAATTTGCGTTCATCCGCGTTGAAGAGTTTGTTCCGATTGGTGGGCGTTCCGTCGTTTACGATTAACAAAGGTCGGGCCGAGAAAAAAGCCTTGACCAAAAAAGAAAATAAAGTCCGTCGGCCGTTGCTGCACAGCGTGGAGCGGTATGCGCGCGTATTCGACGCGGCCGGGTTTCCCCTTCGACCAGCAAAACCGTTTCAGTTTCCCCCATTTACCTCCGTCGAAGATGAACTTGCCGAGTTTCTAAACCGGCAATCTATCACCACTGACACGCCTTGGCTCGGTATTGCGCCCTTTGCGCAGCATGCGCAAAAGATGTGGCCTTTCGATCAGGTCGCTCCTTTGCTAGCTCATCTTTATGCTAACCCATCACCTGCAATTTTCCTGTTTGGGGGCGGTGCCGCCGAAATTTCTCAACTCGAAGTAGTGCAGAAACAGTTTCCACAGGCCATACTCGTGGCCGGTCAACTCTCCCTAGCCGCCGAACTGTCTCTTATCAGCCGATTGGCAGGCATGCTCTGTATGGATTCGGGTAATATGCACCTTGCAGCTCTAAGTAATGTACCCGTATTATCCATCTGGGGGGCTACCCATCCCGACGCGGGCTTTGGTCCGTGGGGACAGGGGGAGAAGGCTATCCTTCAAATTTCGACCGATATACTAACCTGCCGCCCCTGTTCGGTATTCGGCAATAAACCCTGCTGGCGGGGTGATTTGGCCTGTTTGAACGATATTTCCGCCGAAGCCGTAGCAGAACGGGTGCAGCAGATGCTGGGCGAAAACTTTACTGACAATTAGATTCTTACTCTCTATTCGTCAATCCCTATGGTCTGGATTACCCGCGAACGTCCTAAGATCGACCGATTAGCCTGCCCCTGGTTGATCAGGCGTTTTATCGACCCCACAGCCGAGATCCTCTTTGTTTCTGAATCGCAGGCCAATAACAACCCTCAGTGCAAACCATTACGAGGCTAATTTCAGTCACTATTATGTAGTTGGGTTTCCCATTGGTCTCAATTTATGGAAAACAGCCAAATTGGGATTTTCACTTGAGATTGTACCCATTATCCGGGCCGAAAATGGGACCAGTCGAGTAGCTAACATACTTTTCCATTCGGGTGTATTGGTCAATTTTGGGCACGATTTCACACTGGCCAGTCGGTTATCCTTTGAGACATCGGGTCGCTATGGTTTTAGCCCGGTACTCAATAAAATCGTCAAACGGAGCAAAACGAACAGCTACTTTGTAGCTTTACCAATTCCGGTTCGCTTTGGCAACGATCAGCCTACGAGCGTAACGGCTGGTTTGCAAGTTGGTATTGTCTTTTAATGAATCCAATGTGGTAATTCCTTTCCAACTAATTATGAAACGAAGATCTTTCTTACAAACAGCCGTCGTTGCGGGAGCAATACCGCTCTGCACCACATCTGGTGTGTCGCCAGATATAAAAACAAGCGGCTCAAACATTGGAAAAACCCCTGCTTTGTCGGTGGTAGAACAGGACGCTATTGCTTCTGCACTTGGTAAAAAAGGAGTTTATAATGAAGCGCAGGCTACGTATAATGTACCCTTACCACGTAATGATTTACAAATAACAGTGAAAGGCGATCCTGTACCAATTCCATTCGGTTTTGGCGGGTGGGTAGCCTTTAAAAAGACCCTTGATGGTAAGCAAACCGTTATGATGAGCGACACCGTGCTGCTGGAAACCGAGGTAAATCCACTTATTGATGCTACCCTTGCTGCCGGCCTTGAGGTAGGTGCTATTCACAACCACTTTTTTTACGAACAACCGCGTATTTTCTACATGCACCTGCATGGTATGGGTGATACAATAGAGTTAGCCAAAAAGTATGCACAGGCTATCAGTCGCACAAAACTCTTACCTGCCAATCAACCGGAACGACCTTTATCCTCAAACACAACGCCAACCGGAAAAGAACTCTTCGATCTACCCGCGTTAGACGAGATTATTAACTACAAAGGCGTGGTTAATGGACCGACTTACAAATACACCATTGGTCGGAATGACGTACAGGTAGTGGCAATGGGTGCCGAAATAACTGCCGCCATTGGCCTAAACTCCTGGGCATCTTTTGCGGGCCGACAAGAGGATGCTCACATAGCGGGCGACATAGCTATGCTTGAAGGGGAGGTGAACAACGTGGTAAGAGCACTGCGAAACAACAAGCTGGAGGTCGTAGCGTTGCACCATCACATGCTGGGTGAACAGCCACGCACAATTTTCCTGCACTATTACGGTCGTGGACCTGCTACAGATTTGGCAAAAGGGTTTCGAACAGCACTGGACTTGCTAGGCAAGAAAAGTGATAAACAGAACTAGCCTTCCGTTATAAAGTGAAGACCAATAAGCGTCAACTCCAGCCAGGCCATCAAAGCCAAAACACGCCAGGTTAATCAACTGCGTTCAATAACGTCCACCCTACTCGTATGGAATCAACGACCTTATCGTACACAAAAACAAATCTGGTACGGTATTTTCTCCGATTGGGCACCACTGGATTTGGCGGCCCTCCGGCTTTGGTTAGTGCCATGCACCACGATCTGGTTATTGAGCGTCAATGGATTACAGAAGAAGACTACCGGGAAGGAGTAGCCCTGGCTCAATTAGCTCCCGGCCCACTGGCGGCTCAGCTAGCTATTTATCTGGGGTACGTTCACTACGGGTTGCTGGGTGCTACGCTGGCCGGAATTTCTTTTGTGCTTCCTTCATTTATCATGGTTGTAGGGCTAGGCTGGGCCTACGTGCGGTTTGGAGGGTTACCCTGGATGCAGTCTATCTTCTATGGCATAGGAGCCGCCGTCATTGGCATTATCACGACAGGAACCTACAAGCTAGCAATCAGGACGGCAGAAAAAGACAAGCTTGGCTGGGCCTTGTTCAGCTTATCAGCTATGGCTACAGCGGTCACCGAATCGGAACTGCTGTGGCTGATGCTGTTGTCGGGGGGTATCTATTGGCTGATTAAAACACCACCCCAGTTTATCCGACCAGAAGTTAACAGTTATATGGCTCTGTTTATGGTGCAGATACTGACCCTACCCTCCGATTCAATACTATGGAAACTTGCACTTTTTTTCGCCAAAGCAGGGGCGTTTGTATTCGGCAGTGGACTAGCCATCGTACCATTTTTATAC
>JANXVQ010000738.1 GCA_025351545.1 Spirosoma sp. | reverse complement strand
TCGTCTTTCTCAAAAGCAATTCTATTCCTTATAATTCAGGTAGTTATGCGCTATTGCCTTGCTCTCGATCTCAAAGATGACCCGGCTTTGATTGCCGAGTACGAACGTTACCACCAACGAATCTGGCCAGAAATTGACGCCAGTATCCGTGAGTCGGGCATTACCAATATGGAAATTTACCGCATCGGAAACCGCCTGTTTATGATTATGGAAACCAGTAAGACGTTTTCGTTCGATGCTAAATCTGCCGCCGATGCCGCCAACCCAAAAGTGCAGGAGTGGGAGCAAATGCTGTGGACCTATCAACAAGCTCTGCCAATGGCTAAACCGGGCCAGAAATGGTTGCTGATGGAGCAGATTTTCAAACTCTGAAATAGACGTAGCTCCGCAATAAGAAAATAGAATCTGCCGGACGAAATCTAAATCTGGCAGATTCTATTTTTATAATTATGTAAAATATACTTGACATTTTGATAAGTTAGATTTACGTTTGTCATGTCAAATAAACTTTACATATTCATGAAAACAAAATGGCTTTTTCCGCATTGCTACCGACTCATTGGCTGGATCATTTTCGTTCCATCAACACTTCTTGGCTTGGCTTCTATGTATGCCAACTTTAACATTCGTTGGCTGGTTGTTGAGATTCTGAATGAGCCCAGGACAATAGAGCTGGGCAATTCAATAACTCACTTAGCCGATATTCAGAATCTGACCGACGAAATAGCCGCTATAGGCATCATTGCTGGCTTGCTGCTTATAGCGTTCTCGAAAGAAAAAACAGAAGATGAGATGATAAGCCAACTTCGGCTGGAAGCCTTGCAGTGGAGTGTTTATGTTAATTACCTTATCCTGGCTATCGCCATTTTAACGGTCTACGACGACGCATTTTTAAGTGTCATGATCTACAACATGTTTACGGTCCTGCTGGTCTTTATCATCCGGTTTCGCTGGCTCCTCTACCGAAACAGTCATCAGCTATTGGCACTATGAAAAACCGACTGAAAGTAGAACGGGCAGAACATAATCTGTCGCAGGCCGATCTGGCGGAACGCATCGGTGTAAGTCGGCAGACAATCAACTCAATTGAGACAGCCCGTTATGTTCCGTCAACAATTCTGGCCCTGAAACTGGCGCAGGTGTTCGGCAAACCGGTAGATCATATCTTTACACTTGAAGAGACCGACTAAACATATGCCGAATCTGTATATCATGGCCGGGCCAAACGGTGCCGGTAAGACGACAGCCGCTTACACGTTGTTGCCGGAGGTCATGAAGACTAAAGAGTTTGTCAACGCTGATGAACCGGGCCGCCGTTGCGGTTGCAAGAGGATTATCTCCTTTCAATGTTGAATCTGTAGCTTTTGAGGCTGCACGAATCATGTTGCAGCGTGTTGCACATCTTATGGAAAAAGGCGTTGATTTTGCCATCGAAACAACTTTATCAACCCGCTCTTATGTGCAAACGATTCGTCGTGCGAAAGAAGCAGGGTACTCTATAAGTCTTTACTATTTCTGGATACCATCGGCAGAAGTATCGAAGGAGCGGGTTGCCGTGCGTGTGTCAAAAGGCGGCCACAATATTCCATCTGATGTAATTGAACGACGATATGGGCGAAGTATAGTCAATTTAGTGAGACTGTATTTCCCCATCTGCGATTATTTTGCCGTTTTTAACAATGCCGGAATTGTCCCGGAGATAGTCGCCACGGGCGGAATTGGTATTGAAATTAATACGTTAAATGAAGATATTTGGCAAACTATTCTAACTTATGAAAACAGGTCCGGCAAAGTCGATTCCGAGTAATGATGAAGTATTGGCAGGAGTACGCCGAGCTGTGGAAAAAGTTGTTGAACAAGCGAAGCGTAATGACGAAGAATTAGTTATTGCCCGAGATGGAAAGCCGGTACGGGTAAAAGCCCGCGACTTATAATCCGAGGGTTCGCGACAACTATTGCTCCTGAAAAACAGAATTCATTCGCCAAACGCCCGCTCCAATCGGGCGTTTTTGTTGATAGGCAATGTTGAGCATATCGTTATCTTTACGGCTATCAACTTCATCAATTTCTGTCGACTACTATGAAACATTGGCTTTACGGCTTGCTCACGATTGCATTAACCATTCCCACACGGGCACAACTAACATCGACTGGCAATTTCGTTCGCGATAACTACCAGAAAGTTGAATACAAAATTCCGATGCGTGATGGCACTAAACTGCACACGGCGGTTTACGTTCCCAAAGATGCATCGGCAACGAACAAATATCCGTTCATGATGCAGCGGACGTGTTACAGCGTTGCGCCTTACGGACCCGAAGCCTATCCTGCACAGGTTGGCCCGTCGGGAACGCTCATGCGCGACAAGTTTATCTTTGTGTATCAGGATGTTCGGGGCCGATGGGCGTCGGAAGGAATCTGGACCAACATGACGCCAACCGTTACTGATCTGCAACCGGTTGTTGTGGCGAAAGGTAAAAAATCGGCGACGAAACCCGTTAGCACAACCGCTGTCGATGAAAGTTCAGACACGTATGATACCATTGAGTGGCTGCTCAAAAACGTGACAAATAACAATGGCCGGGCCGGGCAGTGGGGCATTAGTTATCCGGGTTTCTACACGGCGGCCTCGTTGCCCAATGCGCACCCGGCTCTCAAAGCCGCTTCGCCACAGGCACCGATATCCGACTTTTTCTTCGACGATTTTCACCACAACGGCGCGTTCATTCAAGCCTATTTGTTCACCTTCCCCGTTTTTGGTGTTCAGCACCCAAAGCCGACGACCGAAGCCTGGTATAATGATGACTTTATCAAGACCGGTACGAAAGATGGTTTCCAGTTTCAGTATGATCTCGGCCCGCTGAAAAACGCCGATAAATATTACAAGGATAATTTCTACTGGCAGGAGACTATTAATCACCCAAATTATGATGAGTTCTGGCAGAAGCGAAGCCTGCTGCCGCATCTGAAAAATATTCGTCCGGCTGTTATGACCGTTGGCGGCTGGTTCGATGCCGAAGATCTATACGGCCCGTTCAACATCTATAAAACCATCGAGAAGAATAGCCCCGGTACTTATAATACTCTGGTAGTGGGGCCGTTTGGTCATGGTCGATGGTCGCGCGAGACCGGCCATACGCTGCATAGTAACGTATATTTTGGCGACAGCATCGCCACATTTTACCAACGGAATATCGAAGCGAAATTCTTTAATCACTTTTTAAAAGGCGCAGGCGACGGGAAGAGTGGCTTGCCCGAAGCATACCTGTTCAATACGGGCCGGAACGAGTGGAAAACATTTGATAAATGGCCCGCTGCCAATGCGCAACCGATGCAGTTTTTCTTAGCGAGTAACGGTCAATTGGCACAACAAGGCGGCACCGGTAATCGCTTCTCCGAATTTATCAGCGATCCGATGAAGCCTGTACCCTATACGGAAGACATCACAACGACGCAGGGATTTACGCCGTTCAATTATATGTCGGAAGATCAGCGCTTTGCAGGTCGTCGGCCGGATGTGCTCACGTTTCAGACCGATGTGCTAACGGAAGACATGACGTTGGGTGGCGAAATTATGGCCAAACTCAAGGTTAGTACCACCGGAACCGATGCCGACTGGGTTGTCAAACTGATTGATGTGTACCCGCCCGATGAGCCAAATCATGCGTACATGCCGAATAAAAATATCACGTTGGGTAATTACCAGCAGATGGTTCGTTCGGAAGCTATGCGCGGGCGATTCCGTAATTCGTTCGAGAAACCGGAACCGTTTAAGGCGGGTGAAGTAACCGATGTGAATTTCCGTTTGCAGGACGTTTTGCATACGTTCAAAAAAGGCCACCGGGTTATGATTCAGGTACAGAGCACGTGGTTCCCACTTATCGACCGCAATCCACAGAAATATGTGGATAACATCTATAAAGCCGACGCGGCTGATTTTCAGAAAGCCACACATCGCGTTTATGATAGTTCGGTGATTGACGTACAGGTGTTAAAATAAAGACAAAAGGTCGGTTATTGAGTTATAGAGTAGCTCCGGTTTACATTTGACCCGGAGTTACTTTACTTTAAAACGTTATTGAAACATGAAAGCGATTTGGAACGGTGAAACCATTGCTGAAAGCAACCATACCATTGTAGTTGAAAATAACCATTACTTCCCGAAAGACTCGGTGAAGGCGAACTATCTGACGGATAGCCAAACCCATACAACCTGCCCCTGGAAAGGATTGGCATCGTACTATTCATTGTCGGTAGATGGCAAAACGAATCCTGATGCAGCCTGGTATTATCCAGCCCCTAAACCAGCCGCCGGTGAAATCAAAGACCATCTGGCTTTCTGGAAAGGCGTACAAATAGTTGAATGATTGAGATTCAGAATCTAACCAAACGCTTTGATTCGCACGTTGCCGTTAACGACGTATCGTTGCGCGTTGGGCAAGGTGAAACGCTGGTGTTGCTGGGTACGAGCGGATGCGGCAAAACCACAACGCTCAAGATGATCAATCGACTGATTGAACCAACAAGCGGTTCAATCAATGTCGATAATATAGATGTTCGGCAGCAAGCTGGTCCCGAGCTACGCCGACGAATCGGTTATGTTATTCAGGATGGAGGCTTATTTCCGCACTACACTGTTGCCGACGCTATTGCGACGGTACCAAAATTGCTCGGTTGGGAACCGGCCGCTATCAGGGAGCGGACACTCGAATTAATTTCCAAACTACAACTTCCCGAAAGACTCGGTGAAGGCAGATTATCTGACGGATAGCCAAACCCATACAACCTGCCCCTGGAAAGGATTGGCATCGTACT
>JANXVQ010000725.1 GCA_025351545.1 Spirosoma sp. | reverse complement strand
ATTCAACCGTTCGATCCGGCCGAAGCCATTATAGGAATGGCTGTTTTAATGGTTCTGGTTGGTTTACCCATTGCACTCATCGTGCATAAACATTTTTTGGAGAGCTAACCGGACAAGTGTACGGTTTACCTCCTCATTAATGCCGTCCGGCGAGAATCGAGTTTGAGGAAAATGAACAGCAAAATAGAAAATGACCAGAGCGAAGAGCCGCCATAACTAAAGAATGGCAGCGGAATACCGATAACGGGCATCAGACCAATAGTCATACCGATATTTATCATAACGTGAAAAAAGATAATGCCAGCCACGCAATAGCCATATACTCGGGCAAACTTGCTGCGCTGTTTTTCGGCAAGAATCACGATACGGGTAATTAACCCGATAAATAGGGCAACAACAACAAATGCGCCAATAAACCCATGCTCTTCACCGATGGTACAAAAAATGAAATCGGTGCTTTGCTCCGGCACAAAGTCAAACTTAGTCTGTGTTCCTTCCAGAAAACCTTTACCCTGAAGCCGGCCGGAACCAATTGCAATTTTAGCCTGCGTTACATTCCAGCCCACGCCCAGCGGATCGATCTTGGGATCAACCAGTACCTTGATCCGGTTACGCTGATGCTTTTGCAGGACATTATTCACAAAAAAATCAACGCCTGTCACATACCCCATCATGACGATACCAACCAAACCCATCGCCAGAAAATTGGTTATTGTACGGTTATAGCGTGGCATCAACAGAATAATCAACACCAACAGTGCAACGATGCCAATGAAAATATACAGCTTAGGGAAGATCAAGGCCAACACAAACAACGCAGCCGCTGTGATGCCAACTGCCGGAATCCAGCCGGGCAGCCCTTCGCGGTAAAGCATGATAACGAATGACGCAAACACAAGCGTTGATCCAGTCTCGTTGGACGCTAAAATCAAAAGACAGGGTAGCACAATGATACCACCAATGTACATCAGGTCTTTTTTTCTGGACAGATTAATGCCCGGCACGTCCAGGTATTTAGCCAACGCCAAGGCTGTGGCTACCTTGGCAAACTCGGCAGGCTGGATGGAAAGTGCCGACCCGAATTTGAACCACGACCTCGACCCGTTGATGTTCGTTCCGGCAAAGAGAACGAGTATCAGCACCAGAATCAGGACGCCGTAGAAAACAAAAGCAAACGTGTCGAAGAACGTATGATTAACAACCAGAATACAGATAATCAGGATTACTGTTGTGCCAATCCACATCATTTGTTTACCGGCATTGGTGGTCATATCGAACAGGCTGGTATGATCTTCGGGACTGTACACCGCAGCATATACATTGAGCCAGCCCATTGTTACACAGCCGAAATACAGCAGGAGCGTTAACCAGTCAATGTTTTGAGAAAATGGGTCGTTATTACGGGCCAAAATGATGTAATAAGTTATAATATATTCAATAAAATCTACGAATTACAGCGCGTGTTGCCCAGCACAACTGTCCACGCTGTAATTCGCATATCAATAATTAGATTCCGCTTACGGCGGTTGCAGTGACCGATTTAGGCTTGGTAGCGGTCATCATCGGTTTAAGTACGGGTGCCTTGTTCGATGTGTCTTTGTCCTTTTTTGGAACAATGGGTTTCTTTGGGACAGGGAGTGTACTAATGGCGGGCATATAATTTGACGCTTTTACCTGCTCATCCAGTTTTTTGGCTTCTGTTTTCCGTTTCAGGTATCGTTCGGCCACCAACGCGGCTACAGAAGCGGCTGCCTTACCGCCCCAACCCGCATTTTCGACGAATACAGCCACGGCAATTTTAGGGTTGTTCATCGGTGCAAACCCAATAAAAATGGAGTGGTCAAATTTGTGGCCGAACTTGGCGTTTTGCGATGTACCACTTTTTCCACACAATTCTATGTTAGTGGTATTTACCAAAGGCGTTATCGTTCCGGCAAGAACGGCCCTGCGCATGCCATCAATAACCGGCAAATAATACTTATACTCAATGCCTGTTTCGTGCCGTTCGTGGTACTCAGCCGGAACATTCGCCCCCGCCTTACCAAAGCCTTTAATGTAATGAGGAGTAATGTACCAGCCCCGATTGGCAATCGTTGCCGCCAGATTGACCAGCTTTAGCGGGCTAATTAGTAATTCGCCTTCGCCAATGCTAAGCGAATAAACGTTTGAAAATTTCCAGCGTAACGCGCCCCGATAGGCCTTGTCGTAATACTCAGGCGTAGGCAGGTTACCTCTCAATTCTGTTGGCAAATCGACGCCAAGCCGATCGCCAATCCCGAATTTTTCGGCCATATCATGCCACTGCCTTAGCCCGATTGCTGATGCCTTAAACGTATTATGTTCCCCATTGAAATAAAGAAATTTACGGAACACATAATAGAAATAGGGGTTACACGAATTCTGAACGGCTCCACGCAAGTCATTGCCACCATGACAGTGGCAGCGCATTGGGGAGCCAGCATGGCCGTACACAGTATTTGGGAAAAGTGACCCCTGCTGTTGTGCTACTAATGCCTGAATTAATTTAAAGGTCGAGCCGGGCCGATAGCTAGCCATGATGGGCCGATTGATAAGCGGCTTGTACGGATTCTTGAGTAAAGCCCGATAGTTTTTAGAGAAAAATCGGCTCGACAGTAGATTCGGGTCATAGGTTGGCGCTGAGACAGATACCAGAATTTCGCCCGTTGACGGCTCAATCGCCAGCACAGCCCCCACTTTGTTTTGCATCAGGCTGTCGGCATACTTCTGAACCTCCGCATCAATGCCTGTAATGAGGTTTTGTCCGGCAACTGCCAACGTGTCAAATTCCCCGTTTTTCCAGGAGCCTTTGTTAACGCCCCGGACATTCTGCATCATAAATTTAACCCCTCGCTTGCCGCGTAACTGCTCTTCGTACTGCTGCTCGAGCCCATTGTGGCCAACATAATCTCCCTGCCGGTAATAAAGAATATCCTGATTTTCTAATTGCTTTTTGCTAATTTCACTAACATAACCAAGCGCATTCGAGAGCGTGTGAGCCGGATAGGTGCGCAT
>JANXVQ010000724.1 GCA_025351545.1 Spirosoma sp. | reverse complement strand
GGGAAATCGTCGCTGATGCGCACCATTGCCACTCTGCAACAGCCCGACGAAGGACGCGTGGTGTTGCAGGATGTTGATGGACAAGATATTGACGTAGCCCAACAACCCGATGAGCTACGAAAAATATTGGGGTATCTGCCGCAGGATTTTGGTGTTTATCCACGTATCGACGCCATTACGTTGCTGGACCACTTAGCGTTGCTCAAAGGAATTCATAACCGGACCGAACGGAAAGAAGCCGTCGAAACCTTGCTCCAGCGCGTTAATCTTTGGGATGTTCGCAAGAAGAACCTAAGTGGCTATTCGGGTGGTATGCGTCAGCGGTTTGGCATCGCACAGGCGCTGTTGGGCAACCCGAAACTAATTATTGTCGATGAACCAACGGCTGGCCTGGACCCCGCCGAACGCAATCGATTTCTGAATCTGCTGTCTGGATTAGGGCAGGAAGCCATTGTTATTTTATCGACCCATATCGTTGAAGATGTTCAGGAGTTGTGCCGCCAGATGACGATTGTGAATAAAGGCGAAGTACTGCTAACGGGCCACCCACTCGAAGCGATAGAGACGCTCAGGGGCCAAATCTGGAAAAAACGGGTACGTCCTGAGGATGTAGAGTCAATGCACCAGCAACACGTTATCATCAATGAGCGAATGGTAGCCGGCGAACCCGTCGTATACGCCTACGCCACCTCGATTCCGGCACCCGGATTTGTGCCCGTCGAGGCCGGTTTGGAAGAGGTTTATTTTACCGAAATTACGGATGCCCCCAAACGCTACCATACCCGGCAAGCGGTGCCTACAACGCAAAAATAACGGTAACTAATATACGTATCATGTCGGATAGTACACAATCTCTTCCCACCTATCGGTTTTCTCTTTTTGCCTTATGAACTGGTTATCCATTCTCCGTTTCGAGTTTCGCTATCGCCGAAATCGTCCGGCAACTTATCTATTTTTTGTTCTGCCTCTGGGAATAAGCTTTGCTGTGGTCGCTACCGATCTGATTCAGGGTTTAACGGGCGGAGCCATCAAAGACAATGCAACCACCACAATGGGGACCCTGAGTATGGTCCTGTTCCTGTTGATGGGTGTTCTTATCAGTTCCGCCATCATGGGTGTATCGGTCGTACGGGATTTCGAACACCGAACCGATGCATTATTTTTCACCAAGCCTATTCGCAAATGGGAGTTTTTGACTGGTCGTTATGTTGGCGCTATGCTCATTCTGCTGCTTACACTTACGGCCATTCCGCTGGGGCTGATGCTGGGCGAATTTGCTCCCTGGCGCCATGCTGACCGACTGTTGCCGTTTCAGGCAGGCACCTATTGGTGGCCCTACTTAATTCTTATCGTTCCTAACGCGCTCATTGTTGGCAGTATTTTCTTTGCGGTTGGCGCCCTAAGTCGTAAAATGCTGGTGGTGTTCACGCAGGGCATGATTTTCCTGATGCTCTATTTAGTATCGGGCACACTGCTTTCACAAATTGACCGGCGCGAGATTGCCGCTTTGCTCGATCCGTTTGGCCTGCGGGCTGTAAGCTACATAACCCAATATTGGTCGATTAGTCAGCAGAATAATCAGCTTGTTTCGCTCACCGATACCTTACTCTTTAATCGACTGCTATGGCTGGGGATTGCCGGGCTGGCGTTGGGACTAACGTACGTATTTTTCTCGTTCCAGAACTCGCCGGGTCTTTTTACAAGAAAACGACAACCAGAAAAACAAACCAGCCCGGCAGTAGTAGGTCGCCATATGCCGGTACTCCTGCTTCCACGCGTGAAGCGTACTTATGGGCAATGGGCCTGGTTCAGCAATCTGGGGCATCTCACGGTTTTCTATACAAAGTTAGTCATGAAAGACCTGCCCTTTCTGGCATTGAGTATTGGTGGATTGGGCATGTTCTTATTTTCGGCAGTAGACAATGCGGGCGGTTGGTACGGGTCCAAAACGCTGCCAACCACCTATGTGATGCTGGGCAAAATGAGCCTATTCACCGGCTTATTTCTCTTTATTCTGATGGTATTATATGTCGGTGATCTGATCTGGAAAGAACGCGATGTACGTATCAACCTCATCAGCGATGCATTGCCCGTGCCGAACTGGGTACCGTTACTGAGTAAATACCTTGGCTTAGGACTGGCCTTTGCGCTGATGATCACGCTGGCGATTGGGCTAGGCGCATTGATGCAGGTAATTCATGGAGGAGCATCCCTAATCGACTGGTCGGTGTATGCTACCAGCTTGTATGGCAGTACGTTACTAAGCC
>JANXVQ010000718.1 GCA_025351545.1 Spirosoma sp. | reverse complement strand
CTCCGCATCAGTGTTTTGAATAGGAAGAATACCGCTGTCCGAACGTCTTTGCTTGTGAATAGGAAAATCAGAACGCCCAGTGCGCCCAGCAATAGCGCCAGTTCGAGAATGTTGGACGTAGCCCGAATTAGAAATTCAACGATTTGGTTAAAGTAAACTAAGCCCAGGCCCGCCACACCGGCCAGTGCAATCATGCCCAAAACACCTTCGGGACGGCTCCAGAACGAACGTTTCTCCCCGTCCGCACTGCCACCAAGTTGAGAAAAATCAGGAGTTGCCATTTTTTTGGTTTAAGGTTTGACGTTCGTAGTGTACAAGGTAGCAGACGTATCAGTCGGCCATAGCCCACAAACTATAAACTTATTTTAAGTATTGGGCCATTTTGGCGATATCGCCTTTAATCTGGTCCGTGAAATGCGCGAACGTAGATTCGTAATTCTGTCGATTCTGCGTGATTTTCGCGCTTTGATCCGTGATCTCACCCGTAATAGCCGTTAGCCGATTCGAGTTGGCATCAATCTGTTTCTGAATCTCAACTAGCTGTTTTGCCAACGAATCGTTTTCGGTCTGTAATCGTTTTTGCTCGTTTTGTAAACCGCCAACCCGTTCGGCCAGGGCCGCATCAACGCTCTTGCCAAATCCGTCGCGATCTTTATTCAGGGCTGCAATATAGCCATTTGCCGTGTTGGTCAGCAGCGTTGCGTCGCCGGCTCCGGCAAACGTTGGTCCGGCCAATGCCTTAAAGCTCGCCCAGGCGGCCTGATACTGCTTGTCTTCGGGCAGGCCAAGATTACTCAGGCTTCGCAGTGTTTCGCGAAACTCGAAATAGTCGGGGCCGGGCGGATTATTTTGCGCCAGCACGTTGGCAAAATGCTCCGCAAACTTCGGGTCTACCGTTCCTGTCGAGTTCGTGCCGGGGCCGCCGGGTGTCGATGCCGGACTGGTACTGGGTGAACTGGCGACGGGTGTAGTAGCCGTAGGGCGGGGTGTGGCCGGGGCCGATGATGCCGCCGGTGGTGTGCCGGTGGCGGTTCCTGCATCTTCCTCTTTGACGAAGAAACTCAGAATTTTACGACCAAGTGATTTGTCAGTTTCTGGCATAATTGTTTGTCGTTGCGGGGACGCCCGTCTGGTTAAAGACTGAACAATGTTACGAGGTTCCATCCATTCCCGCAATATGAGTTTTGGCCGAACGGTTGCGGGGCTTGACAAATTGCTATAGAGAATGACGGTTTACAGTTTATAATGCCCTTTACTTTGTCAGTTTACCCTCCATCCGCTCTTTGAACGTTTCCACTTTTGGTTCCGAAACGAGATGGATGTACAGATTAAAGGAGTTGTGGCGATAGTAATCCTGGTGGTAGACCTCGGCAGGATAAAATTCGGCAACCGGTACTGCCTGCGTAACAACTCGCCCCTGGTGATGCCCGGATGCGTTTTCGCGCTGGATAGCTGCGTCGAGACGGGCTTTCTCATCGGGGGTTCGGTAGAAAACGGCCGAGCGATAATGTTTGCCAATATCGGGACCCTGACGGTTAAGTTGGGTAGCATCGTGACCGGCAAAAAAAGCATCCAGCAACACATCGTAGGAAATCACCTTTGGGTCATAATAAATCTGCACTGCTTCGGCATGACCGGTTTGATCCGTGCCGACCTGCTCATAAGTTGGATAGGCCAGATCTCCGCCGGCGTACCCCGACACCGCTTCCCGAACGCCCTTTAACAACTTCATTTCTTCCTGAACGGCCCAAAAACAGCCACCCGCAACGGTAGCCACCGCTTCGCCAGGCTTCACGACCGGTAGTTTCGCCGGATTTATATCGACAATGGCCAATGTTTTCCCGGCTGGATGTTGGTTGCAGCTACTGAGAAAAAAAAGGACTAAAAGGCTAACGTACCAAATTCGGTTCATAGTGACGTGGCTATAGTCAACTAACAAAAAACCAGGGTGAGAGGTTGCCCAATCTGCTAGTACATGACATAAGTAAGTCGTTAACTTTGTTG
>JANXVQ010000709.1 GCA_025351545.1 Spirosoma sp. | reverse complement strand
TTCGACAAATTTCATAGTCGTAGATTTTTGATTGGGGTATTTGTAGAGACGCATACTTGCGTCTCCTGCGCCGGATGGTTTTGCTGACGCGAGAGGAGACGCAAGTATGCGTCTCTACATGTACCTATTGTGCGCTAACCGGCGTACCGTTTTGCAAGTTGATTTGTCCACTCGTAACTACCTGATCACCAATCTTTATTCCTTTCGTAATTTCGTAGTACTCGTTCGTTGTTGCGCCAATAGCAACTGATCTAAGGGCCGCTTTCCCGTTTTCGATTACGTAGACTTGGGGTTGTTTTTCCGAACCGATGATCGCCTGACGAGGTACGGCCAGCGTTTGCCCTTTCACTTTATTTGAATTGGCAATGGAGCCATACATGCCCGCCCGGAGTGGATTTGTACTGGAATTATTGACCGTAATTTCAACGGGATAATTATGAGCTGCATCGCCCTGAGCCGCAATCATTGAAATGCGACCTACAAAGTGAGCCGCCGGGTAAACCTCAGTGTCAATGGCTAATGACTGACCAACGTGGAATTGATTGATGGATTTTTCGGGCACTTGAACGACTAGTTTCAGGATCGAAATATCGGTCACCTTAGCAATGGGTGTTCCAAGCGATACAACCGAACCCTTTTCGACCATTTTCCCGGTTACAATCCCCGAAAAAGGAGTCGTGATGGTGGTGTTGGCAATTTGTTTCTGAAGTTGTTTGATCTGTGCGTGAGTCGAGCGGATGCTCAATTGAGTTCGCTCAACGTTAATAGCCGGTGTCGCATCGCCTTTCACCAGATTTTCATACCGTTTGAGATCGTTCTGATAACCCTCCAGCGTAACCTGGAGCGTTTCCGCCTGATACCGAAGTTGTTCGTCGTCGAGCTTGGCAATCAACCTGCCTGCGCCAATTGTTTGTCCTTCTTCAATGGGTAAGGAAACAATCTGCCCGCCCGCCTGTGGCCGGATTTCGATTTCCCGATTAGGTGAAAACGAGCCTAAAAACTCGGTTTCCTGCGATAAGTTGCGCAGTTCGGCAACAGCCGTACGCACACCTACTTTCTGGTCGGCGTCAGGCTTGTAAATTTTTGCTTCGACTTCTTTTTTGTTGTTGACCAGCGTCCAGGCGGTTAGGCCAAGCGTAGCAACAAGGGCGAGTACTACTAAAATGCGTTTCATAGTTGTTTTGTAAGACAGGTTGTATAAATGAGTTGATTAGCGATTAACTAAACTTCCGGTTGCTTTTTTCCAGTCAAGTTCGGCGGTGCGTAGATTGACAAGTGTAGTGAGGTAGTTGTTCTGGGCATCCCGTAGAGAGTTTTCGGCCTGGACAACATCGGTAATGTCAACCGTGCCTTCTTTGAATTGAAGCTGTGTTTGCGTGTAAACTTTTTCGGCCAGCGTCACCTGACCACGATTGGTTGAGAGATTCTGCTGTTCGACCAGAAACCTATTACGGGAATTGGTAATGTCCATCGAAATCGACTCGCGTGTTTGTCGAAGTTGTACGTCTAATTTCTGGTCATCAATCCGCTTCTGGCTCAGTTTGGCTTTCCGCGCCAGACCGTCGAATACGTTCCAGTTCAGTTGAAGCCCCAGCCAGTAACCCGGTAGATTTTTGACGTACGAATTGTCTCCGCCAATGGCATAGACCGAGCTATTGGCTACGCCATAAGCCGCTACCGTTGGGGCGAAACCCGCTTTAACGTTTCGTTGCTCCAGACCGTTAATCTCTTTTTGCTGATCGAGCAGCTGCAAATCAGTACGGTTGATAGTGTACTCCTGGCCGGGTGCTACCGGAATGGTTTCTTCAATGGCCGTCCGAACCTGCAATGAATCCGTCTGGGGCGTACCTGTCAGGTATTTCAGTGAATTTAAGAGCTGGTTATAAGTTGCCAGAAGCGATTCTATCTGCGTTTGCGATGAAGTCTTGCTGAGTTGCAGCCGATCAACATCAATTCCCTGTGCCAACTGGTTTTGCCGACGCAAATCCGTAATGCGAATGAGTCGTTCGGTTGAGGTCAGGTTGCTCCGCAGAAAGGCAATTTGTTGCGTAGTCGTTTGCAGATTGTAGTACGTGGCCGATACGTTGTAGGCAACATCTTCCTTTATTTTCTGCGTTTGCAGAGCCGACAAAGTCCGGCTGGCTTTGGCCGCTTTGGTGGCAATCAGCAGCGACTGATTGTACAGGGGTTGAGTAGCTTGGATACTCGTCGATAGATTGTAGGGAAGCCCGAATGCTACCGCCGAGTACGTTCCTTCGGGGCCTCCAAAAACCGATGCGGGAATAACCTGACCCGGAATTTTGAGGTAGCGCCTGTAATCGCCGGTCAGGTTCACCTGCGGTCGGGCACCCGCTCTCACTTCGGCAATCTGGGCTTCGGTTCTGACTTCATCCAGCCGGGCCGACTGCACGCTGTAGTTGCTGGTCAGCGCTTTGTCGATGAGTTTGCCGAGCGTGTAGTCCTGAGCATTAGCTAAGGAACTTGCTAATAATAAGACAGTTGATAAATACCATTGACTGTTTTTCATGGGGTGAAAATGTTTGTTTTAAATGATTTGACTAATCAGTTATTTTAAACATTTGTTTAAAACGTGGGCAAAAAAATGTTATACTTTCTCAAATTCAAACAAATAGTTCGTAATCATGTCTATGACCAGCTGCTTGTGTCCATCTGCAAATTCATCAAAACCTGTATCGCTCATCTGCCACATTTTCATGTGCATAGTCTTGCCGATAAACAGGAATTGGATGTTACAAAAGATCATTGGCATCAGATGCATGGCACTAATCGGCCGAACAGTTCCCTGACTAACTTCCTGTTGCAATTGTTCTTCAAACATGGAGTGATGAACCTGTTTCATCAGCCCAATACAATTGGCCATACGCTCCGGGTTGCGGTGAATTTCGTTCATCACGAAGAGCGACAGCGTAGGATTTGCCTTCATCAATTGAAAGTCGTGCTCAATTAACTCGGCAATTTTCTCGCGCAGACTAATTGGCTTGTTCATAATATCGACCATCCCGTTGAAGAACAGTTGAACCATTTCTTCGAAGATATTTATGAACAGCTTTTCCTTACTGCGGAAATAATAATTCGTTAAGGCTATGTTGATACCGGCGGCATCCGCTATATCCCGTGATGTAGCCCCATCAAACCCCTTTTCCAGAAATACCCGCTTGGCAGCCTCCCGAATGCGTTCTTCGGTCGACTTTGATGGTAAGGAAATACAATCCATGGGTTTTTTCATCTGACGTGTCAAAAGTATGTTGTCAATAAATAACAAACAATTATTTCAAATGGTTTTTTTAAACAAATGTTTAAATTGTTGAAATAATTAAAGACAATAAAGGATAGATTTTATTTCTGGAAGTAAATGTAGTCAATGTGCCGTAAATACGTAGGAATATACACGCGTATTGTTACCCGCCAGCAAGGATGCTAATTCGGAACTCACCTTGTTCTGTAAGAAACGATCTTTAAGGTAACATTTGTACAGCGTTATAAATCAATTGCATATACTTGTCTCTGTCGATATCGTAGACAAATTCTACGTTAGGCGTTTTTTTAAGTACATCAAAAAAGTCGACTACTGTTGTGCCAGCGGTTAAGGTTCCCGTCAACTCCACAGCTACATGACACGGTTTAGATATAAATATCGACGGGTCGATAAGCCAGGCGATAGAACAAGGGTCGTGCAGGGCAGCTCCACCGGCTAATTCCGGGCGTTCGCGTCGGTAATAAATGGAAAAGAAATCCATCAATTCCGCCACCACTTTACCCGATTTATTGCCGATTTCCCGGAACATCTCAATGTCTTTCTGAAAAACCAACGCTTTGTGCGTAACATCCAGACCGCACATTGTGATAGGAACGCCCGAGTTAAAGACGATCGAAGCCGCTTCGGGATCGACATAGATATTGAACTCGGCAGTGGGCGTGATATTGCCGCGAAACGCTCCGCCACCCATCAGCGAAATTCGTTCAATTTTAGGCTTTAAGTGGGGATAAGCCAGCAAAAACGTAGCAATGTTGGTTAAAGGCCCGGTGGGCACAACGGTTATCTTCTCCAGACTTTCGGTCAAAATTTGAGCTATCGCTTCTATAGCCGATAATGGCTCGTGTTTTAAAACAGGATCTGGTAAGGATGGACCGTCCATGCCCATCTCACCATGTACATAATCGGCAATGATAAGTTCACGGAAAAGGGGCTTTTCACTGCCTTTATACACAGGAATGTCGGCATCCATCAGCGTGATAATTTTTAATGCATTCTTAAGCGTTTTTTCCTGTGTTTGATTACCCGCCGAGGTGGTAATGGCTTTTATATCAAATAAACCGCTGCCAACCGCAAGCATTAACATTACGGCATCATCGTGGCCAGGGTCGCAGTCAATAAGTATAGGTAACTTCTTCATCGTATCTTAGTATTTAAGGCAATTTGTCCGGGTAAGATGCCAGAGCTTGTACCTATATTCCAGCGACTAATATACTATCATTCGGATAGGTGAAGGCATAAGTAATCGTGCAAAAAACTTTGACAAAGCTGAAAATTCTGATGATCAATAGACTATAGTATCAGCTTTGTCAAAGTTCAGTCTAATTTTGCGTGATTACTTAGAAGCCGAAATGTAAAACCACTCTGCCTGAAAAATAGTAGTTTACGAACACGGACTAAATACAATCATTATGGCTCAACCAAATGAACTTGTCGCTGATACAGCCGCTGCTTTACGGGAGCAACTCATTGCGTTACTGACTGGTGGTAACGCGCATCAGTCGTTTGAGGATGCGGTTAAGGGTTTACCGGCTACCTTACGAGGGGTAAAACCGGAAAAGTTGCCGTATAGTATCTGGCAACTTGTGGACCATATTCGAGTTGCTCAGTGGGATATTCTCGATTTTTCACGTAATCCAACTTATCAACCGATCCCCTGGCCTGCGGGCTATTGGACAAAAAAGGTGGAACCGGCAGAGGATGACTGGCAAAAGGCATTAACGCAAATCCAGCAGGATCGGGATGCATTTATTGCACTGCTCAATGATCCAGCGTGCGATTTATTCACGCCATTTGCTCACGGCGACGGCCAGAATCTACTCCGTGAAGCTTTGCTGATTGCTGACCACAACGCTTATCACATTGGTGAAATTATCATTATCCGGCGGTTGCTGGATGCGTGGGGATAATCTTTTGGTTTGACGGTTGCGGCCGTCAAACCAGGCCAATAAACAATCAAATTCTGTGTAGTTAGTTTGCCTATCCTCCTCAGGCAAATTTCTCCAACTGCTTCACCAGTACGTTGAAATCTTTAGGGTAAGGAGCAACAAAGGTTTGCTCTTCGCCATCCAACATTGCGAATGTGAGAGAATGCGCGTGGAGAGCAACGCGGTTAATTAGCGGAAGTTCTTCGGTGCCATCTTTCAGATTGAATTTGCGCTTCACATCCGATAGATAAACTGGTTTTCCTCCGTAGGTCGAATCATTGACGATAGGAGCTTTCAAGCACATTAAATGGACGCGAATCTGGTGCATTCGGCCCGTAACGGGCATACACTCAACGAGGGTTGTTGTTCGATAAGCCTGTAGCGTATTGAAAATCGTTTCGGCTACTTTCCCTTTTTCGCGATCAATCCGAACGGCTGTTCCGTCCTTGAGAGGTAAAATCGGCAAATACACCGAAATGCCTTCAAAGTTATGTACCCCGTTTGTTATGGCATGATAGCGTTTGGTTACCTCCCGGTGCTCAAACTGCATAGCTAGATGGCGATAAGCCTCCGGGTTTTTAGCGATGGCCAGAATACCCGATGTTTCCTTATCCAGGCGATGGCCTAGTTGAGCGTCGGCATAATACGCTTTAGCCAGTCGGAGAATGCTTTGTCCACCCCGGTCGGTCGTGCGTTCGTCGAGCGAGGCTACGCGTGGGGGCTTGTTGATAAGTATATAATCCTCACTTTCAAAAACAATGAGGTCTTCAAAATTTAGTTTCATGGATTGTTAAGTCAAAAAGTTGGAACACAGGCCGGGTTGCCGGACCGGATGCATGAAGGAGAACAGAGATACACAGAGGCCTTTCGATTCTTTTCCCTGTATGTCTGTGCATTTGCTCCGGCAACCCGGTCTGTGTTCCAACAGATAACCAAAATATAACACAAAAAGCCTCCTCCTGATCGGAAGAGGCTCAAAGATGGAATATCTTGCTAAAGACTACAGCGACAGTGTACCGCGCTGATAAGCCTTTTGAAGCGTAGCTTCTAGACCGTTCTTGTTAATAGTCTTAATGGCTGATGTAGCCACTTTCAATGTTATCCATTCGCCGGTTGATTCGACGAAGAACCGCTTCTTTTGCAGGTTCGGGAAAAATTTACGCTTTGTTTTATTGTTAGCGTGAGAAACATTGTTTCCCGTGCGTGTGCGCTTTCCTGTGATTTGACAAACTCTGGCCATTACCGTACTCGTTATCCGTTTGAGGGCGCAAAATTGGCTAATTAATTCATTATCTGCAAGTCATTCCTCTTTTTTTTTGTAGTTGTAGGGGCAATGACGGCATCCGCTTTTGCAGCAGTAACCCCGTTTGAGGTGATAAGACGCTGTAAAAACGACAAAACCTTCGGGCGTGTAATAAAAGTCATCGTCGGCCAAACCGGGAATTTTTTTCTTAGATGGTCGCAATCGCATGGTTTTTGGGCGTCTGTGGAAGAAGCCGTATTTTTGAGTGCCAACTAACTGTTCAGTCAGTTAGTTGTAAAAAAGAATTGGCTTCGCTGATAAACTCATTTTAAACGCTTCCGCTATGATACTCGAACCAACAACGCCCGTCTCATCTGCCGATCAGGCCATGCA
>JANXVQ010000641.1 GCA_025351545.1 Spirosoma sp. | reverse complement strand
AGAGTTTATTAATCAAAATATCATTAATAAGTTCTCTCAATATGCTGCTAGTAAAAAAAACAGCTATAAATAAAACAACGCCCAAAGTGTAATATATTATCAGTCGTTTGCTTATAGAAAAAAACATTATGGAAAGTGCATATACTCCCATTCCGGCTACAAACGTACCTGAAAATGTCAACAGCAAACTAAAAAATATAAAAGCCGCAGTTTTCTTATAGCCGCAATGAAGTAAATAAATAAAATAGGGTAGTATTGTAAAAACATACATAGAGGGTTCCATAGTTAAACTAACAAACCTCGATATGCTGATGCTGCTAACAGTAATTGTCTGAAATTGACCGGGATTAATTAAGCCACCAGTGTACTCTCGGTTTGATATAAAATCGCCATTCTGGCTAAATAGTAAGTAAAAAAGCCACAAGTAAAATCCATATACTACTAAATAGACTGCGGAAAACCCGAGGAATTGATCATGGATATTACTTTTATAAAAATTAACAACGAAAGAGAACGTTATCAACGAGCAGATTAAGTAAAGTGATTGTGAAAATAAACTGCTTCTAAAATTGGCACGACCTTCGTCGCTAATCAAAACCAGATTACTAAAATTAGGGATATCAAATAATGAGACAGAAAGTTGTGAAACTACTTGCGTTGCCACATAAATTCCGATTGTATAACACAATAATCTGTAAAAAGGCAAATATATTCTACGGCTGAACAAAAGTACATAGGGCACTGAAACAGCAGAAAACAAGAAAGCAGGTGTAGTGCCTTTTACAGTATTTGAAAGAACAAATGAGCTTATAAATATGGTAGATAGCCACCAAGTCAAGTATTTAGATGAATTAAGAATTAACTTCATAGCTTTTCTTGTTCAAATGGTCAACCAGAAGGTTTACCTGTTCGGCAGATTGTTTCCAACTAAACTTTTTAATTTGTTTATATCCTTTGGCCACTAATTGATTGCGTAACGCAACATCTCCGATAATGCTCATTAACCCGTCTCGAATACTATCTGTATCATAGGGATCGACATAAACACTGGCATCACCACATACTTCTGGTAGACTTGTCGTATTTGATACTAACGTCGGGCAACCGCAAGCCATTGCCTCTAAGGGTGGAATTCCAAAACCTTCAAAAAAAGATGGATATGCAAAGACAAGAGCATGTTGATAGAGACTTACAAGTTCTTCATCTGTTACATAGCCAGTAAACACAATTCGTTTGTCGTCACCCACTGCTGACTTAATATCATTATTTGCAAACACTTTGTGCTCAGAGCCAACAATCAACAATTTCGTATCATCCAAGTTACACGCTTTGAATGCTTTAATCAAACCAATAAAATTTTTTCGAGGATCAATGGACGATACTGCCAATACATATTTTCCATTTGAGTTAACCGATTTCTTCACACATGGAATTTCAAACTCTCTGGAAACACTAGGGTAAATAATGTCTATGGATGATGGCTTTACACCAAAATATTTTATTATATCCTGTTTAGAACTTTCGCTTATAGTAACAATATGACGTGCTCTCGCTGCAGCTTTTGGAATGAAAAAATTATATAGCGTAGAAAATTGTCTGGAAAACCATTCTGGATGTATGTGAAAAGATAAATCTAGAATAGTCACTATGTTATTGCTATATAAAATAGGTGCTAAATTACATAGATTAACAAGGAGCGGATTACCATTACGGCGCAATATTAATGGAAGCTCAACCTGTTCCCACACTATCCCTTTTTTTATCCGGCCAACAACCTGAACATCTAACTCTTCGGCAATAGATGGATGTATTATATTGTCTGGAGCCATTAGAACGATTTCTGGCCTTATTTTTTTTAATTCACGACACAATTCTATCGCGAACCGTTGAGTTCCAGTTATTGGCTGTGTTAAAAAGCGCGCATTTACAACTACATCCATTTTTTTAAAATAAAATTAGATTCCTGCAAAACCTGAAAGCTAGTAGCAAGAAATCAGTAGATTTATAGAGCTTGCGCTACTACGAAAAACTCGTTACTAACCTCATTTTTTAAGCTATATTAACTGGTTCTTTCTTGATGTATTTTGAATAAGAGTCTTGGAAAGAAAGTTTATTGGCAATTGGAGCTATCATATATGTCAAGATAAATACTATTTTCCGTTTCCAATTTATCAGGCTAACGTATCGAAATATGGTCCGTTTTGACATCAGACTACTTTTTTGTTGCATCATTAAGGCATGCTTCACTATTCGCCTACTTGGTAAATTGGGATACGTTTTTTCAAAACTTATTCGCCTGATTCGTGGTGAATTTATTAAATAGAATGTGTTTATAGTAGCATCCATTACTCTCAGGTATGTATATTGATATTCTGCTTTAGCGGTTGCATTAACTATTTTATTTTTACAAACGTATACTAGTTTATCTTCCTCATAAAGTTTAATGTAATAGGTCATTGCGGGAAAGAGATTGACAATATTTGTATACGAAATTCTAATCTGCTCTTGAAACAATTTCGTTTTAAAAATACTACCGGCTACAAAACTAGGTACGCCAAAGTAAGCAAAATCTTTTTCGATCAACTTTTTCGGTGTATCTAACAATCCTTCCTTTGGCCAGTTAACCTTGTCCCACCAACCAACCATTACTGCATCGACTTCTTTATTATTTAAAACTTCGAATATATCCTCACAATATGTAAAATCGTAATCATCATCGTCACATAAGATCCACGTATAGGTACTATTACTATACTCGGCGGCTCGCAATACATTTGCGTCAGCCCCGATGTTAATTTTATTCTTTATGTAATTCAGCTTTGGAAACTTGTCTTTATATGCCAGATATACATCCTCAGTATTATCAGTCGAACAATTATCCAATATGGTAATCGAGAATTCTGAAAAGGGACACCCTACTAATTGATACAACGTACTATCAAGATGTGTTGAACGATTATAAGTAATGATAAATAATTCTAATATTTCCGCCATTGTAGTTTCCGTGCCCTAACATAACAGAGCTTAATTCTTAAATGAATTTAAGACTGGAATAGCTCTTTCTATATCAGCACTACTCTAGTCTTAAGATTTACCTTATACGACCAAGGCATCTACATTTTTAAAAAGTTAGCTATCATTTCAGCGATGTAAGTATAGTGACTCTCATTTAAGCCCGGCCATACACCCAACCAGAATGATCTGTTCATAATTATATCGGTATTCGTTAATTCACCCACTATTCTGTGTTCCAGGCCTTTATAGGCTGGCTGACGAATCAAATTACCAGCAAATAATAATCTGGTGCCAATTTTTTTTTCTTCCAGAAATTGTGTCAATTCACTACGGTTTATAGGGCTACCCTCACGAATCGTAAGCATAAAGCCAAACCAGCTTGGTTCGCTGTTCGGCGTAGGCTCGGGCAGAATAAAGTGTTCTTCAAAAGGTTTTAATATCTTGTAAAGCAGTTTGTGATTTTCTCTGCGTTTTTCAACAAAGGCGTCTGCTTTCTGTAACTGACTCAGGCCAATGGCAGCCTGCATATCAGTAACTTTCAAGTTGAATCCTATGTGCGAATAAGTATACTTGTGGTCATAACCATAGGGAAGGTCACCTAATTGCCATTCAAATCGTTTACGACAGGTGTTATCTTTACCAGTCTCACAATAGCAATCCCGGCCCCAATCACGAAAGCTTTCGACGATCATTTTCAATCTGGGATTGTTGATAAGCACGGCCCCTCCTTCTCCCATGGTAATATGGTGGGCAGGGTAAAACGATACGGTAGCCAGATCGCCAAACGTACCTGTTTTCCGACCCTGATAGGTTGCTCCTAATGAGTCGCAATCATCCTCAATAACCCATAAATTATACTTTTTGGCAACAGCCATCACCGTTTCCAAATCAAACGGATTCCCCAGCGAATGGGCAATCATGATCGCTTTCGTTTTGGGTGAAACCGCAGCTTCAATAAGCTCAGACTTTACGTTGTATGTGGGAATGTCAACATCGATAAATACGGGAATGGCTCCATACTGAATCATAGGATTCACGGTAGTAGGGAAACCAGCCGCCACTGTAATCACTTCATCACCGGGTTTAATCTGACGTTCTTTTAACGAGGGCGAAGTCAATGCGTAAAACGCACACAGGTTAGCTGAAGAGCCCGAGTTGACAAGAACAGACGATTTGGCACCGAAGTATTTGGCAAACTGATACTCAAATTTCTTACCGAAGCGTCCGGTAGTCAACCAGCCATCCATTACAGAATCTATTCCAAATAAAAGATCTTGTTCATCAATTACTTTGCCCGTTACAGGAATGTAATCTTTTCCAGCTATAATCTCTCTGGTTGTATTTTTTTTTAAAATTGGTAGGAGCTGTTCAAGTAAGCTACTATCGATGTTTGTGAAATCAGATATCATTGGCTCCGCTGGAGTAAAATAGATTAAAAGCCTTACTTGTGAAGAAAGCTGCCAGAGCCTTTGTCACCAGTTTTTAGTTTGCACGCATAAAATTAGCAATAAGATAACGTTATTTACCAATTGTGCATACTTCTGTTATGTACTTTCCATGGCAATGGGTTCTGATTGAGGCTCCATCTCGGTCAGTGGCTTGCCAAATGCGATTTTCGGGTAGGCGTTTGCATAGGGATCTATCATCACTTGCAACAGCTTACCTTTTATATCGGAAGTATCATCCAGGAACCAGTTGACAGCCTCAGCTACGTCCTCTTCTTTTTCAAGAGTAACTGCCTGCAGGCCGTAAGCGACCGCAACTTTTTCGAAATCAGGCGCTGTGTAGCCCCAAAACGTTGACTGATACCGCGAGTTAAAGTAACTATCCTGAAACTGTCGGATCATGCCAAGGTTTTTATTGTTCATGACAATAATTTTGACCGACAGGTTGTTTCGTACTATTGTCTGAAGCTCCTGAATGTTCAATTGGATACCTCCGTCACCGGCGATCACTACGACAGTCTGCGACGATGCCAGGCAAGCGCCTATAGCCGCCGGTAAAGCAAAGCCCATTGCACCCATCCCGCCAGAACTAATGAAACGTTGCTTGGCAGAAACTTCTATCGATTGAGCTGCCCACATCTGGTGATTACCCACATCGGCTACCCATGCAAAGATATCGGTTGCGTTTTTCGATATCTCATGCATAAATACATTCGGATTAATCCCACTTATCATCGGCAACTCATTCGTGTCGGGCCAGGTGGCTTTTAAAGCTGCTATCTCTTCATGCCACTCGCTGTAGGAGTCAATTTCCCAACCGCTTGTGCTCATGAAATGCAGCGCCCCATCAAAAAACCGGGTTAGATCATCATGAACTGAGTAGCAGTTTTTAACTCTATTGTTGATCTCTCCTATTTCACAATCAACGTGAATGATTGTCTTCTGGCTAAAAAAATTAGTGTCGGCCCCTGTCTGCCTTATATCCAGCCTGCTGCCAAGCACCACTAGTAAATCAGCTGAACCGATTGACATATTGGCCCATCTGTTGCCATAGCTGCCCAGAAATCCAACAAAGTTTTCGTTGTCTCTGGATAAGACATCAACGCCCATCAATGACCCAATAACCGGCAGGTTGGTCGCGTCAACGAACTCCTTAAATGAAGTCCACGCTCCAGAAGCTCGAATCCCTCCTCCAGCTAAAATAATCGGTTTTTTGGCTGTTTTTATTAAGTCGAACAGCTCCGTATAATTCACTGAATCATAGTTATCATTCAGGACTTTAGTAACGTATGAAATGGGCTCTACTGTAATCTCAGCCCGTTGGATATTCATCGGAATATCGATTAAGACAGGTCCGGGACGGCCGCTTAATGCGATGGAAAATGCCTCATTAAATACGCTTTCTATTTGCGACGCGTCTGTAATCCGATAAGCCGCCTTAGTAATAGGCTCGGCCATAGACACTATATCGGTTTCCTGAAAGCCTAATTGTCTGATCTGTTTATTCCCTTTTTGCTCGTGGAGATTTACTTGTCCAGTTATAAATATGGCTGGCGAAGAGTCAAAATAACAGCTGCCAATTCCAGTTAATAAGTTTGTTGCTCCGGGGCCCGATGTGGCAAAGGCAATACCCGGTCTGCCTGTTACCCGACCATAAGCATCAGCAGCAAAAGATGCAGCCTGTTCATGGTGCATACTTACTATCTTAATATCTTCATAATTAGCGATGGAATCAAGCATATGCGTAATCATCCCTCCCGCCATCTCAAACACTACATGTATGCCTTGCTTATGAATAAATGCAGCTATATAATCAGATACTTTCATTTTCTTTTCGATTAAGTCTTAACGAAACCTGCATCGCAAATACTCAAACTGCTTTATAAACGATTAACTCAATCAATCTCGATGCTGAATTAGAAAAATACATCTACCCGTCTAATTCCGGTTATTTACATTCGATTAACAGAGTAGGGTTTAGGTCTCGCGTAAATATCTTTTCTCTATTTGCTCATACATTTGTCGTATCTTCTTTTGGCATTTGATGCCACTCTCTCTTTTTGGTAACAAAAACATAATAGCCACCTAAACCGCTAATAATGGCCGTTAATACGGTATAACCCGTTACCATACCCATCACGCCAAATTGTTTCCCCAGTATCAGAGAAGAACACATACACAGAATACCGCTCAGTACTGAAATCCAGAGAAAGGGTTCTTTTTTATGACAGCGTAGATAAGTGGCCCAGGAGAAAACAAACTGGTTAATAAATACTGTAACGCATAACAGCGTTACAGGCAAAAATGGCAGAAAGCGACCATTAAGAGGATTGTCAAATAGAGTTATCGCTTGCAATAAGGCAACAAATATAATTAATAAGACAGCATTAATGGCAGCTAATTGAGCAACTGTTTTATTAAATATCGTGTCTAAGATGCTATATTCCTTTCGGGCAACAAGAGATGAAAATAATGTAATCTTCGTGTTGATCCAGCTCATTGATATGGACGAAACACCATTCAGGGCAGCAAGCGTTATACCCATTTGCCCGGCCACAACAGGACCCTCTGTCGCAAAGAGGATTGGGTTAAACAATTGAAATATTAAATACCCGCTTATCCAGCTTAGAGCAATTTTATAATGATAGGGAAAAATTTCTTTCCGATAAGAAATCTTCCAGGCAGCTGCCTGTCGAAGTATATTGGCGAACAATATCTTATTAGCCGAAAATAGAATACTTCCCGCCAACAGAAAGAAAGACATTAAGCTGGCAATGCCCTGTGCATACAAACCACCTTTGACGCTAAGAACAATAACCACAATGAACAAGGTAAGAAGCTGTTGTCTCATCCGCAGTTGGGCCACTTCTTTTACTTGTCCTAATCCTTCCAGAAAAGATAACAGTGGATTTATCGTTAGCATCAGCGCTGTTGATAAACACATGATCCCCCAAGGCAACTGCCAACTAACTGTCGACGAGCCAGCCTTGTAAGTAGAAAAGAATACAAGGCCACCAATCAATAAGAGAACGAAAAGTAAAGCTGACAGTATGCCAAACACTTTCAGGCAAAGCATGAGAATTGATGCAATGCGCGATAATTTTTCGGGTGGACCAACTAGCTCCGTGGCAGATATCCACTTTAAATCAACAGCTTCGTGAGCTACGTATTGTGTAATAATGGAAGTAAGCCCTAATTCAAAAAATACTTGTATAGCTATTACACTACTGAATGTATAATAGTACCCCTGCTCTTCCTTCGTTAAAAATAATGAGATCAAGCCCACAACGATGAGCGCTCCTCCTGCCTGAAGAACTCTGGCGAGAATAGTATAAAAAATAGATAAATCTATACCTAACAGCTCTCTGAATGTTATAACTAAGGCTTTCAAAAATTAATTAGTAAGTTGAGTGAACGTCAACACTTATAGTTAACAAATTCTTTCTGTGTTTGTAAATATATATTCTGCCCTTAACAAAATAGCCGTCTCAACTTGTGCTGTAGAACGCAAGACGTTAATCGCCTGATCTGCCAGCCCTAATCAGGCAGTTAATACCCTCTTCAATGGTGATTTCGGGCGCCCATCCGGTCAATTGCCGGATTTTAGATATGTCTGCTTCAAGGTGCATTACCTGATCATTTTTATACGGTACTGCGCCATATTCAACGTCTATAGAAGACTCAAGTGCAGCCTTAATCCGCTCAACAACAGATCTTAGCGTTACTGCCTGACCACTTCCGATGTTATAAATACCAGTTAGCTCTTTATAGAGAACGCACAATATGGCTCGTGCGGCATCATCTACATATAAATAATCCCAGAGTTGTTCACATTGAGTGAGCTTAGGGATATTCCCTTTCCGAATTTCGGAGATAATGTAGGGAATAAACCAGGAGGGCTCGTCACCCACTCCATAGGTAGAAAATATCCGAACCCAGCTCCCTTTTATCCCTAGACTTTCGGCAAGTCCGAGTGATGCCCAGCAGGATGATAATTTAGCTTTTCCGTATAAGGTAGTTGGGTTAGTGGGGGCAGTTTCAGCAACTTTACAATTTGGATTCCCATACTCCGCCTGAGAACCTGTTCCAATCCAATGTTGGCATCCAATTGCTTTTGCCAGCTCTACAGCGTGTACTGCAAGGGGTAAGTTTTCCGTGACTTGAAATGCTTCATTCCGGTCCTTTCCGCCCACACCTTTCCAGGCAAGATGGATGAAAGCATCGGGCTTGCAGGCAGCCAGGGTATCAATGAGTTCTTGCCGGCATAAGTCCTCATAGTAAATGGTCTGGTAACCGGACAGCGTCTTTATTCGCTCCTGCTTCGACTCTTTTCGGGCTAACACAACAGCTTGATTACCATCCCTGACTAATTGTTTCAAAACAGCGGCCCCAATGAAACCAGATGCACCTGTGAGCACAATTTTTCTCATAATTGCATGTATTCACTAATTTGGCTTTCTGTGAATTCAGAGATAGTTTCCCGATTCTCGGAAGAATGTTTAAACCAATCCAGCGTCATTTGTATGGCCTTGTGCGAATTGTATTTAGGCTTCCAGCCTAATTCGTTGATTGTCTTACTAATGTCAAGTTTCAGCAAACCGGCCTCATGCGGTTGATCAATGCCCGTTATCACGGTATAATCACCTGTGCCCCAAATGCTGATAGCCGTTTCGACCAACGTCTGTACGTTCAAACAATCTTCCAGCTGGGGTCCAAAATTCCAGGCCCCGCTATAAGACAAAGGTTCCAATGTAGCTTTAGCGCCCAATAATAAATAACCACTGATGGGTTCAAGTACGTGTTGCCAAGGCCGGATGGCATGGGGGTTTCTAACAGGTATTGACAGACCATGCTGCAAAGCCCTGACTATATCCGGAATAATCCGATCCTGCGACCAGTCACCACCGCCAATTACATTACCAGCCCGTGCTGATACAATCACTTTCTGGTGTTCGTGGTATTTATCAAGGTTGAAAAAAGAACTGCGGTAGGATGAAATAACCAGCTCTGCCGTGGCTTTACTAGCACTGTAGGGATCATAGCCGCCTAAACGGTCATTTTCCCGATAAGGGTAATGCCATTCTTTATTTTCATACACTTTGTCAGTCGTTATCATTATGACTGTACAAGGCTTCTGTAAGTGCTGCACCGCATCCAGGACATAGACTGTACCTAGTGCATTTACCTCAAACGTTTCAGCGGGAATCTCATAGGAGCACCTGACCAGCGGTTGTGCGGCTAAATGAAAGATAAAGTCAGGCTGAAAAGCCAGGATTTCATCTTTTACCCGTTTCTGATCGCGTATATCGGCAATGACTGACTGACAAAGAGCATCGCCATTAATATCGGTATAAAGCCCTTCTTTGGGAGCCTGTAAGGCATATCCTTTTACAATAGCACCGAGCGAATTTAACCAGCATAGCATCCAGGAGCCTTTAAAACCGGTATGGCCGGTTAAAAAGACGCGCTTATTTTGATAGGTAACTCTAAACTCTTCCTGCATTACCACATTTTCCATAAGGCTTGATCGCTATTCCACAATTCTTCCAGTTCTATCTTATCCCTCATAGCGTCCATGCACTTCCAGAAGCCGTTATGTTTATAGGCAGCCAGTTCATTTTTCCGGGCAATGTCAATAAGCGGCTTTTTTTCCCACTGAATGGTATCCATATCACCCTGCAAGAAGTCGAATATCCCCCGGTTCAGCACAAAAAAACCACCGTTTATCCAGTTACCATCCCCCTGTGGTTTCTCTTCAAAATGCTGCACTACCCCATCACCATCCGTTTCAATATTTCCAAATCGGCCTGGTGGTTGAATGGATGTGAGTGTAGCGAGTTTGCCATGTTTATGATGAAAATCGACAAGATCCTTAATATTTACATTGGCAACTCCATCGCCATAGGTTAACATAAAGGTCTCATCCTGACCTATATAAGACTCAATTCGCTTAATTCGACCAGCAGTATTGGTATCTACGCCTGTATCTACCAGCGTTACTTTGAATGACTCTGCTGTAGAATAGTGAACGTCCAGTTTATTATTGTGAAGTTCTACGGTGATGTCTGAATTATAAAGAAAGTAATTGATAAAGTATTCTTTAATCATATGGCCTTTATAACCAAGGCAGATAATGAACTCATTAAAACCGTAGTATTCGTATATCTTCATAATATGCCAAAGCATCGGCTTACCGCCTATTTCTACCATTGGCTTTGGCTTAATGATTGTTTCTTCGCTAAGTCGGGTACCTAATCCCCCGGCAAGAATGACTACTTTCATTTAAAAAATTGAAATGAATGAAATTGATTATAAGGAACAACCATATCTGTATCGAAAATCGTTTGAAATAGTAAACAGACATGTCAGGTTAGAAAATTGGTATCAGACTATTAAAAAATAGCTTTCCCGCGTTTATTTAGCAGATGCTTATCAATGCTTTCCGTAGTCCCTGACCATCAAGCGACCTACCTCTTCCATATTGTGCTGAGCGACCCAACCTAGTTTTTCACGTGCCTTGGCCGGACTGGCATGTCCCTCGGCAATATCAGTA
This sequence comes from Spirosoma sp., assembly GCA_025351545.1. GTDB lineage: Bacteria > Bacteroidota > Bacteroidia > Cytophagales > Spirosomataceae > Spirosoma. The sequence goes on along the minus strand of JANXVQ010000641.1, from coordinate 6,611 downwards.
GGGCGAAAAAATGAAGCGTCTGTCTTAACATACTCTTTCCAATCTAAATCAACTGCTTCGAACACAACCCGGATAAAGTCGCGGAGCTGGTATGTTTGACCGGTAGCAATGACAAAGTCGTCGGCTTGCTCTTGCTGTAGCATCAGCCACATAGCCTCCACATAATCAGGTGCCCAGCCCCAGTCACGAGCAATGTTGATGTTCCCCAACGTCAATGTCTCTTTACTGCCATTCGCAATACGACAGGCAGAGGCTACAATTTTTTGGGTTACAAATCGCTCCGGCCGCAAAGGTGATTCGTGGTTAAACAAGATACCCGTGCAGGCATATAACTGATAGGCTTCCCGATAATTAGCGACTTGCCAGAAGGCTGCAGCTTTGGCTACCCCATATGGGCTACGTGGTCTGAATGGCGTATTTTCATCGGCGGGGACACTGCCAGTGTCGCCAAAGCATTCACTAGAGCCCGCATTATAGAATTTAATTGGAAGATTACTAAACCGAATAGCTTCGAGTAGATTCAGGGTACCTACACTAATACTTTCCAGCGTTTCCACAGGTTGCTCAAAAGATAAACCTACTGAGCTTTGACCTGCCAGATTATAGATTTCATCTGGCTTCGTGCGTTGTATAGTTTGTAATACTGAACGAAAATCGCTTATGTTGACGGATATCTGGTTTACTTCGCCAAATATATCAAGTCTCTTTAAATTAGAAAATGATGACATTTGAGCATCCCGAGACCCTCCGTAAACAGTGTACCCTTTACCTAACAAATTTTTAGCCAGATAGGCACCATCCTGCCCCGATACGCCACATATTAATGCTGTTTTCATAAGATCAATTTTTATGAGTTTAACACAAATCGGCGAAAGCCCTGGATAAACAGCCCCACGATGAGGCCAGCAACGGTGAAGCCTATGATTATAAATGTTCGTTTAGGATCACTTTTTCGCAAAGGGATAAGCGCTGGCTCCAACACCTTAAAGACCGGCGACTCCTCAGCCACTTTAATTTTTGCCTGTTCAAGCTGCTTGGAGAGTTCGCTGTATACATTCTGCGTAAGTACAAAATCTGCCTGAAGCCGCTGCTCTTCCAGTTTAGCCGTCTCCAGAAATAAATTTCGGTTACGATCCCGGTAACTGGACAGGGCATATTCCGCCCCCTGATACCGCCCTTTTGCATCGCCTACCTGATGGGCTAAAAAGCGAACCTGATTTCTGGATTTTTCTGTTCGGTAACTGGCAATATAATTCGTCAGATATTCTAAAGACTTGCGGGCTACAGTGGCCGCGACAACAGCATCAGGAAGGGTAGCATTCACCGTAATAATTCCAGATTTTTTATCGTATGTAGCTATGACAGCGCTGCGTATTTGATTGATGAGTGCTTCCTGCTTCTTGGTTATGTGTAAGGTCATACTCCGATTTTTGGGATCCGGCACTGGCGCTTCTTCACCGTCGCCGGAACCTAAAAGCCCTCCCAACCAGGATTGCCTTTGCTGTTCTTCAATAAAGATCTGTAAAGAGGTCTCCTTTTCTAAAAGTTGAGAATAAACAGGTTCCTTTAAAATCTGAAGAGCGAACGGAACACTTTTTAACACATCTGGGTAAATATCCGGCCGAATAGCATCTGTATTACCACTGGCTACGCTACCAATATCAATTCCCGCTAAACCAGCGAGTGATCCTAGCCCCCCCAGTCCTCCGGCTTTAGCCTGAATTTCGGGCATTACCGTTACCTGAGAACTGTATAAATTAGGCTTCGAAAACGCGTACAATGCACCAATAGCCATAAAAACCAGGCCACTCAGTATAATAACTTTACGACTTCTCCTCAAAAACTGTACAATATCACTCAGCCGGATTTCGATCTCGTCCTCGTCAACCTTGCTTATTTTTTTATCTTCCGTAACCGACATAATTACAACAAAAGTGATCTTTATCGAAGAAGGATATTAACAAGTGCGATGGATACCGTTGTCAATAAAGAAAGAATACCTATTCGTTCAGCCGTACTCATTTTAGATGAATCGATTGGCTTAAAGGGAACAACAATCGTTGACCCTGGTTCGACGTGAGGTCGTGATGTGAAAAACAGAAAGTGGTGGGTACGATCTTTACGACCGTTAGGGTAATTGACATACGCTTTACTTTTTCGAGCATTATCGGTAAAGCCGCCTGCTTCACTGATATAGTCGTCAAATTCATAATCTGCTTTATAGCTGATGGATGATGGGTTCAAAACACCACCTTGTATCGAAATTACTTCCGACCGTTGGGGAATAAAAAGTGTATCACCATCCTGAAGCAACAGGTTTTCTTCAACCCCTGGGTCAGCAACAAGATTGCGCAGGTCATTTCCGATCAATTGCCCTCTCCTTCTAAATTGAGCACCAGCCAGATACGCTTCAGGCTTTAGGCCGCCAGCCCGCTTAATGATATCACCAATGCGCTCCTGTCGGTTAAAAATGACATAATTGCCTGGCTGCATGATTTCTCCATAAATGTTTACCTGACGTTGTGCTTCGTAATTGATCGACGTACGAACATAAACAATGTCGAAGGGATGGAGTCGAAAACCAGCCGAACCAGCTGAACTTCCTTCTACAGGCATGATCTGCAGATTACGGTCTATCGAAAATTGGTAGAGCTCTTGTGTAGTGGTACGCACTCCGGCAGAATCCTGACGAATTCGTCGGGCTACCTCAATCAGGTTTGGCTTGGCTCCTTCCTGAAAACCACCTGCATGCGCAATTAGGTCGGCAACACTCATATTCGCGATGAACTGAACTGTATCAGGTCGGTTAACAGCTCCTTCTATAGTAATATAATACTCTTCACGGAGATCACGAATAGATAAGATTGTCAGGCTGTCCTGCCGCATGAGTGGAACATCGGCAATTTCGCCCCGAATGAGTTTACCTAAGTCGAACGACACGTTTTCTCTATCCAGATCGGGGCGTTCACGAATAATCGTGGCCCGATTCATAAAGGCATCCTTACGAAGGCCTTCGGCCCTGTTAATAAGTTGACGAACAGTTTCTAAACCGGGCTCCAGTGAATAATCGCCGGGGCGCATAACGGCTCCGGCAATCTGAATCCTGTTTTCGTAGCGTTCCAAAATTTTCCCAACGTCGTATTTATCACCCCGTTGCGGTACGAAGTTAGTTATTTGTTCTTCAGTAATCGTTACAATTCGGCGTTCGCGGGCCGTATTACGCCGAAGCGTAATAGATGCCCTGTAGGCATCATCGCCAAAACCCCCGGCAAAACCCAGTACCGTCTTTAACGTTTCACCCGGTAATACTTCAAAAATAGCGGGTCGGCGCACTTGCCCGGTCAATTCAACGTGGGTTTCGTAGTCAGCAACCCGGATGACATCCTGGTCCTGTAAATGTATGTTATCCCGCTGATCGGCTCTTAAAATAAAATCGTACAGGTCAAGGGTTCGGACAACACGATTGCCCCGGATAATATGGATTTTCCGGAATGACCCTGTTTCGGGGTTAGGACCACCAGCCAGGTAAAGTGCATTTAGAGCTGTTCCTAAGGATGTAATTGTGTATGTTCCCGGCCGAACAACCTCTCCGACAAGTGTGATACGGATACTACGAATATTGGTCAAGGTTACATTGGCACTGGTTCCGCTTCCCGGCTTGCCTAAACCCTGATAGCCTCCCTGCCGTAATCGAGCAATAATACGTTGTTCAGCTTGTTCTATGGTAAGCCCACTAACAAAAATCGGCGCCAGATCGGGCAACTTTACCGTACCGTCTGGACTAACTTTCAGTTGAAAATCACCCGTTGAAGCCCCTGAAATATCTATTTTAATTTCATCGTCCGGTCCTACTACATAATTTCGGGGAGTAGCAATACGCAGGTTTGGCTCAAACGACAATTTGGCATTCTCGAACAACGACGCACCGAAAACCTTGAGTTTGTGACTGGTATCCTTACGCGCCAAATCAGGTAATAATGAATCTGCTCGAATTGTAAGGTCAGAAGGAAGTGTCCTACCCTTAAAACTTTCGGACGGGAGTTGATTTTGTGGCAGGGAGGTGAGTGTACGAATCTGAGTCATCCGCTTACGCATCTTGGCAATATCATCAAGGGTATATCCCTGCGACATGGCAGCCTGCTCAATCTGAACTTCGCTAAGACCACTGGCCTGCGCTTTTTTGTAGAAGTTCTGCACATCTTCATCACTCAGCTGATCAACCCGTGAGCGGGGTTGTTGAGCAACTGCCTGATACGATCCTGCCAGTAAAAATAACAGGACAACAGCTTGATGGATGCGAATAAGGTGAGTGAAATATGACAATTTGTCCTTAATAAACATAAACAATGGCTATTGGGCCAAAATTTGAACTACAAAAGTAATAGATTCTTGTCAAAACATCGTTCTCATATAATAATGAGTATCTATCAGCAAGGCTCCTAGGTTGTAGTAACGCTGTAATGCACTAAATTTGTGGAAAAAAGTCGGCTGGTCAGTCAATTACAAAGCCATCCAAACGGTCATTCGTGTACAATCTATAAAATGACCGCACGGGCGGCCCTGAATTGACCGCTACGAAAGCTCAGACCGTTGACGACTAATTACTAACGATAACATGATTAACCTCATAGCTAAGTTTTTCGGGACCAAATCGCAATGGGACATCAAGGAACTGCTTCCCTACGTTGAGATGGTGAATACCGAATTTGCCCAATTGAAAGACCTCTCCAATGACGAGTTGCGTCGGGTTACGGCCGAACTCAAAGCTCTGATCGCTCAGGAGTTGGCTGATATTGACACCCAACTCGCTGAACTTAACGAACATGCCAGCAACCCTGCTGTAGACGTTAATGAGAAGGAGCAGATTTTCAACCAGATTGATAAACTCGAAGCCGACCGTAATACCGAGCTGGAGCGCGTGCTGCTCGATATTCTGCCCCGTGCCTTTGCTGTTGTGAAGGAAACGGCCCGCCGGTTTACAGAAAATGATCACTTAACCGTTTCAGTTACTGACTTTGATCGTGAAATAGCTACCCGCAAGAAAAATGTCGTCATTGAGGGGGATCAGGCTCATTGGGCAAATATCTGGGATGCCGCCGGAACACCCGTTAAATGGGACATGGTGCATTATAATGTTCAGATTATTGGCGGTGTGGTACTTCACGAGGGTAAAATTGCGGAAATGGCTACGGGCGAGGGCAAAACTCTCGTCGCTACGTTTCCTGCCTTTTTAAACGCATTAGCTGGCCGGGGGGTGCATATTGTGACGGTCAACGACTATCTGGCCAAACGTGACTCTGAGTGGATGGCTCCGTTGTTTGAGTTTCATGGAATGCTGGTCGATTGTATTGATAAACACCAGCCTAACTCTGAACAACGCAAAAAGGCTTATCTGGCCGATATTACGTACGGAACCAACAATGAATTCGGTTTTGATTACCTGCGTGATAATATGGCTCGCGAAACAGGTGAGCTGGTTCAGCGGAAGCACCATTATGCCATGGTGGATGAAGTTGACTCCGTTTTGATCGATGATGCCCGGACACCACTTATTATTAGTGGACCCGTGCCGCGCGGTGATGAGCAGGACTATATCGAATTGAAACCCCGCGTATCTCGCCTGGTCGAAGCCCAAAGGAAACTGGTATATGATTATCTGAACGACGCCAAGAAGAAAATTGCGGCTGGGGACGAAAAAGAGGGAGGAGTATCTTTATTTCGCGCTCATCGTGGCTTGCCAAAGCACAAGCCGCTGATTAAGTTTCTGAGCGAAACAGGAAATAAAGCCCTGTTGCAAAGAACAGAATCTATTTATCTGGCCGAAAATCAGAAGTTGATGCCAGAAGCCGATGCCCCTCTATATTTTACTATCGACGAGCGGCATAACGGCATCGACCTGACCGAAAAAGGCATTGATTATATTACCGGTTCGGGCGAAGATCCTCATTTCTTCATTCTGCCTGACCTGTCAATTGACCTCAGTACGATCGACAAAAACGGCGAGTTCTCAGAACAGGAGAAAATCCTGAACAAGGAATCTGTTATTCGTGACTATGCGGTTAAAACGCAGCGTATCAATACTGTCAATCAGTTATTGAAAGCTTACTGTTTGTTCGAAAAAGACACTGAGTACGTTATTATGGACGGCAAGGTGAAAATTGTGGATGAGCAAACGGGCCGGATTATGGAAGGGCGCCGTTGGTCAGATGGATTGCACCAGGCTGTTGAAGCAAAAGAAAACGTAAAAGTTGAGGACGCCACGCAGACCTATGCAACCGTTACGCTCCAGAATTACTTCCGTATGTACCACAAGCGGGCGGGCATGACGGGTACTGCCGAAACGGAAGCATCCGAATTCTGGCAGATTTACAAAATGGACGTGGTCGTTATTCCAACGAACCGGGCCATTAGCCGGGCTGATGAAGAAGACAAGGTTTATCGTTCGGTCCGCGAAAAATACAATGCTGTTGTCGATGAGATTACGAGCCTGGTTGAACAAGGTCGGCCTGTTCTTGTCGGTACTACCTCGGTCGAAAATTCGGAGTTGTTGAGTCGATTGCTGACCCTTCGCAAAATCCAGCATCAGGTCTTGAATGCTAAGTATCACCAGC
>JANXVQ010000621.1 GCA_025351545.1 Spirosoma sp. | reverse complement strand
TGTTCAAAACGTCATTAAACTTATGTACGAAACTCTTTTGGCCTTGAAAGGCGGAGAGGATTTCCGTTATATAAAGTAACTCTTCGGCATTTACTCCTCCTTTTGGTGTAAGGAGAGGGACAAATGCCCAAACAATTGCCTGAGTATTTAAAGCCCGACTCCTGATTAATCAGGAGTCGGGCTTTTTTATTGGTTACCATTTTTTCTTTCCATTATTCAATTCTACCTTCGATTTATCCGTTATTCAGTAAATACAGTCAGGTAACTATGATTCAGACTAAACTCATACCCCGCACCGCTGAAGCGCATGAGCCGCCCATGCTCATAAAACATCTGTTAGCGCAATCGCTCAAATACGAGCCTCAACGCGAAATTGTTTACCGGGATTTATTTCGGATGAATTATTTTCAGTTCAACCAACGTGTCCGGCAGTTAGCCAATGTATTGGCAGATCTAGACGTTAAGCCGGGCGATACAGTAGCTGTATTGGATTGGGATAGTCATCGCTATCTCGAATGTTTTTTCGGCGTTACCAGTGTTGGGGCCATTCTACATACGGTCAACGTTCGGCTGTCGCCCTCGCAAATCCTGTACACAATGAATCATGCAAAGGACAAAGTTGTCCTGATTCATGAAGATTTTCTACCAATTCTAGCGGCTATTAAAGATCAGCTTACAACGGTTGAAAAATACGTCGTTCTGAGTGACAAAGTTTATACGGGCACGAGCGAACTTAGTACCCTCAGCGAGATACCAGATAGGTTTTCGGGTGAATATGAAGCCTTGTTAAAGGGCGCATCCGACCAGTACGACTTCCCGGATTTTGACGAAAACACTTGGGCTACAACGTTTTATACTACTGGCACAACCGGCAATCCGAAGGGTGTTTACTTCTCCCATCGGCAATTGTTCATGCATACAATGGGTTTGCTAACGTACATTATAGGTTACGAGGCAATGCCTTTCAAAGGGTCTTCGGATGTGTACATGCCTATTACACCCATGTTCCATGTGCATGCCTGGGGTTTTCCATTTCTGGCAACAATGATGGCAGCAAAGCAGGTGTATCCGGGGCGTTATGAACCCGAGTTATTGCTCAAATTGCTTGTCAAAGAAGGAGTTACACTTTCTCACTGTGTACCAACTATTCTTAATATGCTCGTTAGTAGCCCGGCAGCTCAGACGTTTCGCCAGAATCTCGGCCGTTGGAAGGTTTTGATTGGCGGCTCAGCCCTTACCAAAGGCCTGGCCAAAGCAGCTACAGAATTGGGCATTACCGTAATGTCGGGGTACGGCATGTCAGAAACAGCTCCGGTTTTGGCTGTTGGATACCTCAATGAACAGGAACAAACACTCTCGCCAGAAGAGCAGATCGACCTTCGTACACGAGCCGGACGTGTTTCGCCTTTCATTGAGATGCGCCTGATAAACGATGACGGCCAATTTGTTCCGCATGATGGACACTCGTTAGGCGAGATTGTGGTGCGTGGTCCCTGGCTTACGCAGGGGTATTATGAAGACCCCGAACGGGGGGCTAATCTATGGAAAGGCGGCTGGCTCCACACAGGCGATGTCGCCAGCATTACACCCGACCATTGGATTGTCATTGCCGACCGGACAAAAGACGTTATCAAAACGGGTGGTGAATGGGTGTCATCGCTGGATATGGAAGACGCACTATCACAAATCGAAGGTATAGCAGAATCAGCCGTTATTGGTCTGCCCGACGACCGCTGGGGAGAACGTCCGCACGCACTTGTCGTACAAAAACCGGGGTATTCGTTGACCACTGAAGGTATCAAAGCCTACTTACAAGCAAAAGTTGAACGGGGCGAATTACACAAATGGTACGTACCCGACCGAATTCTATTTGTACCGGAAATTCCCAAAACAAGCGTTGGTAAAATTGACAAAAAGAAGATTCGTAACGAGATGAAAGAGTTAATTTTGTCGTCATAAACCATAACCCGGAAGGCCACGTCCGGCTGTATAACCGTCAATTTCATGTCTGGATGTGGCCGTCCAGGTTACGGTTTATGACACGAATTGGCCTATTATCCGACACACATAGCTACCTTGACTCTCAAATTTTCAATCATTTTGATACTTGCGATGAGATCTGGCACGCGGGTGATGTAGGAGCACTTCTGGTTGCCGAGCAACTACAGAATTTCCGTCCGTTGCGGATTGTATCCGGAAATATTGACCGAGAAAGCAGCGATTTACCTGCCAATCAGCGATTTACTCTTGAGGGATTAAACATCTGGATGACGCACATTGGCGGAACGCCACCTAATTATAACCCGACGACGAGGCCACTACTGAAAGCGAATCCGCCTGATTTATTTGTCTGTGGCCATTCGCATATTCTTAAAGTCCTGCGCGACACCGCTAAGAATAACCTTTTATTCATAAACCCCGGTGCAGCTGGAAAAACTGGTTTTCATGTCATGCGAACCGCCGTTCGTTTCTCGCTCGATGCGGGTCGAATTCTGGATATGCAGGTGATCGAGTTAGGAAAGAAGTAAAAGCAAGAAGGGGTTTCCTATGTAGGAAACCCCTTCTTGATACGAATGATTTATATTAGATCGGTAACGACTCCGGTTCGGTTTCGGCAGGTTTTGCTTCCTTGCCGATCTCTTCTTTAATCTCTTCAGCTACACCTCTATTTTTGTAAGCCTCATAAACTGTTTCACGCTCAAAAGGACGTTTGCCAATCAGGCGCACCAAATCATTTTGGTACAGAATTTCCTTAGACAGTAATTCCTTAGCCAAAATCTCCAATGCATCGCGATGTTCTGCTAGAAGGTCTTTTGTCCGATCATAAGCCAGGCTGACAATCTTACGAACTTCTTCATCAATATGCTTGGCCGTTTCTTCTGAATAAGGTTTATTGAAGTTATAGTCCGATTGTTTTGAGTCATAAAATGACACATTACCTATTTTGTCATTCATGCCATACATGGTTACCATACTGTATGCCAGCTTGGTAATACGCTCTAAATCGCTCAGAGCACCAGTTGAGACTTTACCAAAAATCAGATCTTCAGCAACCCGGCCACCCAACGACATGCACATTTCGTCCATGAGTTGTTCTGTGCGATACAAATACTGCTCACGTGGTAAATACTGTGCATAACCAAGAGCAGCGACACCACGAGGCACAATCGACACTTTTACTAGCGGATCAGCATGTTCGAGATACCAACCTGCCACAGCGTGACCAGCTTCGTGATAAGCCACGATTTCTTTCTCTTCCGGCGAGATAATTTTATTTTTCTTCTCCAGACCACCAATCACGCGATCCATCGCATCCTGAAAGTCTTTCATATCAACTGCTTCCTTGTCGCTACGGGCAGCAATCAGAGCAGCTTCGTTACATACGTTAGCGATTTCAGCTCCAGCGAATCCTGGCGTTTGAGCAGCTAATTGTTTTGGATCAACATCAGGCGACAATTTGATTGGTTTCAAATGCACCCGGAAGATTGCTTCCCGACCAATAATATCTGGTTTGTCAATGCTAATCTGACGGTCAAAACGGCCAGGACGCTGCAGAGCAGGATCAAGTACATCAGGACGGTTAGTAGCGGCCAAAATGATGATCCCCGAATCAGTAGCGAAACCATCCATTTCAACCAGCAGGGAGTTCAACGTATTTTCGCGTTCGTCGTTGGCACCAGGCATAGAACCTCGTCCCCGTGACCGACCAACAGCATCAATCTCATCAATGAAGATGATACAAGGTGCTTTTTCTTTTGCCTGTTTGAACAGATCACGTACCCGAGCGGCACCAACCCCAACAAACATTTCAACGAAGTCTGACCCTGATAGTGAGAAGAACGGAACACCCGCTTCACCCGCTACGGCTTTCGCCAACAGGGTTTTACCAGTGCCCGGAGGACCAATAAGCAAGGCACCTTTTGGAATCTTCGCCCCGAGCTTTGTGAACTTGGTTGGGTTTTTTAGGTAATCAACGATTTCCTTAATTTCCTCCTTTGCTTCGTCCAAACCAGCAACATCATTAAAGGTAATTTTTATTTTACTATCGGCATCAAACAAAGCTGCTTTTGATTTACCAATATTGAAAATCTGACCACCTGGACCACCGCCCCCCGACATACGACCAAGTAGGAAATACATAGCTAGAATCATCACAATCAGGAAACCCCAAGTGCTTATGATACTACCAAAATCACTGCGCTGTTCAAATCGATAATCAATTTTTTCGTTATCGGGTAGCCCTTGCTGAATGGCGTCTAAATCTTTTTTAAACGTTTCACCAGAAGCTATCTGAAATTGAAAATGCGGACCTTGACTAGTACCGAAATACGGTTTTTCTGCAAATAAAGTGCGATACTTTGGACTTTGCGCGGCTTGCTGCGTTAGAGTTACTTCAGCAATTTTGTCATTGACAACTATCGCTTCGGCTACCTCATGGTCTTTAACCATACGCTCAAACCGTTTTTGCGAAATCTCGCGGGTGGCTGAGCTTCTATTGAAGAACGTAATGCCAAGAATAGCGGCAATTAGCAACGCAACAATCCAGCCCTGAAAATTGGGCTTACGCGCCCCACCACGGGGTGCTAACGGATTTTTATTATTATTTTCTGCCATTTCCTCAAGTTGTACTAACGAATTTCAAGGGTAACACCGTTTCGCGAATGATTGTTTCTATCGCGAAACGGTTAGGACAGACGGTCTGTCAGCCCCATAAACGGCCTAATTAGACGATGTTTTTAATCAATTAGACCCATACACTTCGCTCAGGATGCCGCTACCAGGTCATTATCTTCAATGACTTGAATGTCGGCATCACCCCAGAGTTGTTCGAGATCGTAAAAGGATCGACGATCCTTTTTGAAGACGTGAACGACCACATCGACATAATCCAGCAAAATCCACTCACGGTTCAATTTCCCTTCCTTGTGCCAGGGGTTTGTCTTGCTTGCTTTATGAACTTCATCTTCAATAGAAGTCGATATAGCATCAATCTGCGTGTCGGAAGTACCCGAACAAAGAACAAAATAATCGCAGATAGCATTTTTAACCTTGCGCAGGTCCATTACTACAATGTCCTGTGCCTTTTTTTCCTGCATTCCCCGAACGACGAAATCACGTATTTGCTCGGTGGTAAACTCATTGTTTTTATTAATTCTCATGCTTTCGATTTAACATTGCACGATAAGCTAATCAGCGGGTACGTCACCAATCGGGCATAAAAAACCCATGGCACCATTCATTAACTCTCTATACTACTAATCTATACAATCTTTTGTACAAAATCTATCCCAAAACGCTTTTTATTGGACAAATAATCCAATACCTGCCAAGCTGTCAGTCAACTAATGATGAAGCGTCTACTTTGATTGCCCAGACTGACCCCAACGAAGGACTACTTGTCATTACTGACAATCAAATAGCCGGTCGGGGGCAACGCGGTAATCAATGGGAAGCCAAGTCAGGAGAAAATCTAACGTTTTCGCTGATTTTGAAACCCTCTTTTCTTACAGCGACGGAACAGTTCTGGCTCAACATGGCCATTTCACTCGGCATTTATGACACGTTACAACCACTTGTAGGCAATTCATTGCGCATCAAATGGCCAAACGATATTTACGTTGACGATCAAAAATTAGGGGGAATTTTAATTGAGAATACCCTGCACGGCTATAGCATTGCCTGGTCAGTGATTGGTGTCGG
>JANXVQ010000058.1 GCA_025351545.1 Spirosoma sp. | reverse complement strand
CTGCTTCAGTTAGTCATTCGCACGCGATAAACCGCCTAATCACCTATAAGAATTTACATGGTCGATACTCATAAACTACCCGAAACCGCTGTATTGGTCGCGCTGATTACGCAAAAGCAAACGGCAGACCAAACAAAAGATTACTTGAACGAGCTGGCTTTTTTGGCCGAAACGTCGGGCGTTACTGCGGTCAAATCATTTACCCAAAGGCTTGAACATCCTGATAACCGCACATTTGTTGGTAAAGGCAAAGTAGAGGAGATTCAAACATACATTCTCGACAACCCGGTCGATTGTGTCATTTTTGATGATGATCTGACACCTTCGCAAGTCCGGAATCTGGAAGATATGTTTAAGGATATCAAGGTGCTTGACCGTAGCCTTCTCATCCTGAATATTTTCTCGATGCGGGCCCAAACCGCCCAATCGCGGGTACAGGTCGAGCTGGCACAATACCAGTACATGTTTCCACGTCTGACCCGGCTATGGAGCCACTTAACCAGCCAGAAAGGTGGCGTGGGTATGCGCGGACCTGGGGAGAAAGAACTTGAAACCGACCGCCGACTTGTGAAAGATCGGATTTCGTTTTTGAAGGAAAAGCTCGCCAAGATTGATAAACAGAGTGTTACACGCCGAAAAGAACGCGACCGCCTGGTACGTGTGGCCCTGGTAGGCTATACCAACGTAGGAAAGTCTACCCTGATGCGCACCTTAGCGAAAACCGACGTATTTGCCGAAAACAAACTGTTCGCTACGGTCGATTCGACGGTTCGCAAAGTAACGTTCGGGAACATTCCGTTTCTGCTGACTGATACTGTCGGCTTCATCCGTAAACTACCAACGATGCTCATTGAGTCGTTTAAATCGACGCTCGATGAAGTTCGCGAAGCCGACATTCTGATTCACGTTGTCGATGTATCGCATCCCAACTTTGAGGAGCAGATTGAAGTTGTGAACGCTACGCTGGCCGATATCAAAGCCGCAGACAAACCGATAGTGTTGGTTTTCAACAAAATGGATCAGTTTAACCCGAAAGACGAATGGGTAGAGAAACCTGAGTTGCCTGATGATGATTCATTCGACGGTTCGCAGGAAGAGGTTGCTATTCCGGTAGCAGTTCGTAAGAAAACCGCGCTGGAGTATCTAAAGAAAACGTATCTAGCCAAAAAAGCTGACTACGTCGCGTTCATCTCAGCCGAAACGGGCGAGAACGTGGGCGAACTGCGTGAGTTACTTTACGACTTGGTAAGAGAGAAACATTACTTCATTTATCCAAACTGGGTCAGCATTCCCCTTGCCGAATCGGCCGAGGAGTTTGGCGATGGTTTGGCTGGTTGATGGTTTTTCAGCAATTTTGCACTATTGAAAACCTATAAGGTCTCGAAGGCCGCTCTGGCGGCCCGGCTTATAGGTTTTCAATTTCTGGTCTTGTAGTTCAACGGATAGAATAAGCGTTTCCTAAACGCTTGATACGGGTTCGATTCCCGTCGAGACTACCATTTTAACAGGAAGCCCTTTATAAAATGTAGAGGGCTTTTTTGGCATTAGTCGATAAGAAAGATACTAATTGAGCCATCGCAGTCAGAAAATCAACTTGGACTGGCCTTACAATCCACTTTCTCCAAAAATAACCAGCCTATAAGGGTAACGATAATACTAAATCACCTTATTTTGGCAGGGCCTCCTAACATACTCTCTCATGCATTTTCTTCGTGCTTTATTCATTGCCGGAATCTCAGTGTTCATCCAGTTATCCGCTCAGGCGGCTAAAGTCGATACGGTCGAAACCTATAGTTTATCCATGAAGAAAACGATCAAGGCGGTCATTGTAACCCCGGATTCGTATTCCATTGGGCAGGAGTTTCCAGTTGTGTATTTGCTTCACGGCTACGGCGGTAATTATAGCGATTGGGCAAAAAAAGTGCCCGCTCTGGGCAGTGCTGCCGACGCCCAAAAAATGATTATTGTTTGTCCGGATGGCAATATCGGCAGTTGGTATTTCGATAGTCCGGCTGACCCCTCATTCAAGTACGAAACCTATGTTGCCGATGAACTGGTAAGCTGGGTCGATGGACATTACAAGACAATCAAAAGCCGGGCCGGACGCGCTATCACGGGTCTGAGTATGGGTGGTCATGGCGCGTTGTACCTCGCGTTCAGGCACCAGACCGTTTTTGGAGCCGCCGGTAGCATGAGCGGTGGGGTAGACATTCGCCCTTTTCCCAACAACTGGGACATGGCCAAACGCCTGGGCACCTATGCTCAATTCCCGGAGCGATGGGAACAGAATACGGTCACCAATTTGCTTTACCTGCTCACGCCGGGTGCCCTGTCGTTGATCATTGATTGCGGCACCGAAGATTTTTTCTTTCGTGTTAATAACAATCTGCACGACAAGTTATTGGAACGTAATATTCCCCACGATTACATTACCCGGCCCGGTGGCCATAACTGGAATTACTGGACAAATGCAATAACGTATCAATTGCTGTTCATGCGGCAATATTTTGATAAGCCGAGACCTAATTGATGATTTCAATTTGAGCAATCGCGCACCAAAAAAGGTTTCGTATGCCAGAAATTATAACGTAACTACTTGACAGTAAGCCAACAATCAGGTCTTTTTTACTTGAGATTGTTTTAAAAGAATACTTTAGTGGAAAAGTATGTTAATACGCATAACATATCTGTAAGTGGGTAAGTATCTATGCGTTCTCTGGTCAATTTCCCGGCCAGCGCACAAATTACTCCAGCGAGACACAGCATAAAACAATGAAAACCGAAACGATCTACGAATTATTGACAGCGGCTATACCTGAGGTCATTACCGAACCATGGACAATAGCTGAACTCAATATCCACTATCTGGTATCGAGCCGCGAAGCTGAATGTGATGGCACTTATCTCGATGCTTCCGGCGAAGTTCAGGTGCTATCGACTGAGGAGTTGCCTGATGAAGTTGTAGAAGCACTCCCGGAGCTATTTATCAATCGAAAAAACGATGGGTATCCGCCCGCCAATAGCTTACAAATGACGCTCTCTTT
>JANXVQ010000588.1 GCA_025351545.1 Spirosoma sp. | reverse complement strand
AAAAAGAAAACCCGGATAAAGCTATTGCCTTTTAAAATAGCCAGTCGGGCACCCAGAAAAGCGCCGGAAAGGTTAGCGACGGCCATTGGAATGGCAAACGCATACAGAACTCTGCCTTCTTTCATAAAAAATAACGTACTGGCAAGGTTTGTCGACGCATTGATCAATTTGGCATGGGCACTGGCTTTGAGAAAATCGAAGCCGATGAGTGCAATGAACCCCAGCACAAGAAAACTTCCCGTTCCAGGCCCGAAAAAGCCATCGTAGAACCCTAGTCCTGCCCCCATGAGCCACATGCGCGTTTGCTGTTGAGCAGTCGTTACTATGCGCTGCGACACTTGCCCGAAATTTTTTTTGGTAAGTGTATAAATAAACACGCCGACCAGAATTACCAACGCAAGAGGTTTCATAAAACTATTCGGCACCTGCGTGAGTGTCCATGAGCCAAGCCACGATGCGCCAAAAGCAATAGCCATCATTGGTCCAATGAACCGACCAATCACCGCCACATGCCGACTGTACTGGAATGCGCCCATCAGGCTACCCGCAAGCGAAGGAATTTTGGTCGTACCAATAAGCGTTGGGATTGGATATTGCGGCAGGCTGAACAATAAAGCGGGTGTTTGAATCAGCCCACCTCCACCGATAATAGCGTCGATAAAACCAGCAAAAAACGAGAACCCACAGAGAATCAGAATAGTAGAATAATCCATCAATACAATATTACCCATATACCCGCCAGCAGGATGCTCTCCTCCGGGTAAGTCAGGCGGTTTTTGGATACATCCAGGCATGAAATCCTGACAATATACAACTGGCGAAGAGAATCAGACGGCAAAACTATTTCTTTTTCGCATCAGCATTGCGCTGTAAATTTGCAGAATTAAAAGACAGAGCATGGCAGAATCAGTACGGCAGATGAGTGCATTGATGCGGAAGGAATTTCTGCTGGAGTGGCGGCAACGCTACGCGCTCAATGGCATGCTGCTCTATATTGTGGGCGCCGTTTTTGTCTGCTACTTAAGTTTCAATGCACGGCGAGGTCAGTTAACGCCAATTGTCTGGAACACGTTATTCTGGATTATTCTGCTGTTTACGGCTATCAATGCCATTGCCAAGAGTTTTGTACAGGAACGGGCTGGTCGGCAGTTGTATTACTATACGTTAGCCAGTCCGCAGCAGATTATCCTTTCCAAAATTCTGTATAATACGGTATTAATGCTGGTACTGGCATTTTTGGGATTTAGCGTTTATGCGTTTGTTTTGGGGAATCCCGTTAACGATGTGCCACTTTATTTGTTGACATTAGTGCTGGGAGCAATTGGGTTTGCGGCTTCGCTAACACTCGTGTCAGGTATTGCCAGCAAAGCCGAAAATCCGGCTACGCTGATGGCGGTACTGAGTTTTCCGATTATTCTGCCGTTGCTGCTGATGCTGTTGAAAGTCTCAAAAAACGCCCTCGATGGTCTCGACCGAAGCGTGAGCTGGGACGAAATTGGTACTATACTGGCCATCGACGCTATCGTGTTAACGTTGTCGTGGCTGTTGTTTCCGTTTTTATGGCGGAGTTGAGTAAGGCGGACGGTCCGCCGTTGCGCGGGGCCGCCCGTGCGGGTGAAACCCGCTTTTGTAGTCTATCATTGCGGGTTTTACCCGCCTTAACATTATGAAAAAAAATTGGTGGAAGGCCCTGGCGGTCTTAATTTACGTTTACGTTATTTTCCAGGGAATGCTGGGAACAGTACCCCGTTTGCCAATTCTGAACGAGAGCATACGCAACGTGTACTTTCACGTATCACTTTGGTTTTCAATGATTATTTTACTCGTGGCGTCCTTAGTTTACGCGGTTCGTTATTTACGAAAGGGGCGGCTTGATGATGATCGGATTTCGGTAGAGTTTGCCAATACGGCCATTCTTTTCGGTTTATTAGGTTGCCTGACCGGCTCATTGTGGGCCAATTATACGTGGGGAGAGCCCTGGCCGAACGACCCAAAACTAAACAGTGTAGCCGTAGGTATGTTGTTATACTTCGCTTACTTAATTCTACGCGGCTCATTTGACGATGAACAGCGTCGCGCCCGAATTTCGTCGGTCTACAACATTTTCGCTTTTGCCGTTTTCATTCCGCTGATTATTATTCTTCCCCGTCTGACAGATTCACTGCACCCCGGCAACGGCGGCAACCCGGCTTTTGGCCAGTATCAGATGACAGGACCGATGCGTTTGGTCCTTTATCCGGGTGTTATTGCCCTTACGCTCATTGGTGTTTGGATTACCGAACTTCGTGTTCGGATGCGCCGGGTAAAAGCAGTTCTGGAGGAATAAAATCAACGACGGTTCCCGGAATGATTCAGCTTATTTTTACGTTATTTCTCTAACTATTTCGTCTTACAATGCGACTGCCTTCTCGCTTACCCTATCTCTTGGCGACCTTGCTTCTTCTTAGCCAAACCCTTATGGCGCAACAGCCCGTATCGGATGGAATCGAAATGGCCGACCGGCTCCGTGCCGACGGCAAAATATGGGTAGTGGTGGCTGTTATTGCGGCTGTCTTTACTGGTATTATCGTTTATCTCATTCGGCTCGATGTGCAGATTGGAAAATTAGAAAAAGAAGTAAAACAACAAAAAAGTAGCGAACAAGGTGTGAAGCTCTCGTAGTTTGTTCGTTCAATATCTATTGCAGTACCGCTTTTAGATCCAGTCTTTCACTTTCTGATACAATGAAACTCTCTCACATTCTCGGTATCGTTGTCATTGCCTTAGCCATCGGCATAATTGTTGCTACGGCGGGCGATGCTAGTTCTTATGTTACGTTTAAGCAGGCCAGCGAGCTTGCTAAAGACGGCGACGATAAGTTGATTCACGTGGTTGGCAAGGTTCAAAAAAACGCGCAGGGCCAAATTACGGACATGCTTTACAATCCAGCGATTGACCCGAATCACTTTGAGTTTACGCTCGTTGATAACGACAAGCGTCCTGAAAAAGTCGTTTTTAACAGTCCCAAGCCCCAGGATTTTGGTAGTGCAGAACAGATTGTCGTCATTGGCGCTATGCAGGGCGACCATTTCCAGTGCAGTAAGATTCTGCTAAAATGCCCGTCAAAATACCAGAATGGTAAGTTGGAAACGACCGAGCATGAATCGTCTGCGACTGCGGCAAAAACAGCACAACTGTAAGTGAAGCCGAATGGACGGTCTGGGACAGTCAAATTAAAGATGACCTGCGGGCAAGCCGTCTCATTAAATTATTGACACAAGCAAAAGACGTGTATAAACAGGGCTTGACATTACCCGTCTGTGAAGGAAAGCGTAGATTCTATCAAGCTCATTCATCTACACGTCGAAACGACGAGTTACAATGATACACACAACAGTCGGCCAACTTGGCCATTTTTTCGTTATCCTATCCTTTGTAACGGCACTCGTAGCAACGGTCTCTTATTTTCTGTCGGCGCTTGGGCGGGGGAAATCCGCACAAGGCGAAGCTCTTGAGGAACCACAGTTAGCCTATGCCGGTGAATCCAGTTTCGGCGGTAAAACAACCAAGCAGAAACGGTCATCACAACAACCTGCGTCTCAACCAAAAGAGGAGAAAGACGACTGGCGGACACTGGCACGTTGGGCATTCTATATACATGGCGCGGCTGTGATTGGTGTAGCGTCAAGCCTTTTCTACATCATTTACAATCACTATTTCGAGTACCATTACGCCTGGAGTCACTCCTCACGAGCGTTGCCGGTACAATACATGATTTCGTGTTTTTGGGAAGGTCAGGAAGGGTCATTT
>JANXVQ010000581.1 GCA_025351545.1 Spirosoma sp. | reverse complement strand
ACTGGTGCGCAATGTCCGCAATTTGAGTCGTGGTGAGATTGATAAAGCGGTCGAAAAAGCATTGGAGGACGTTGGTTTATCACAAACGATCAACCAGATGCCATCAGAATTGTCGGGCGGGCAGCGAAAGCGAATCGGCATTGCCCGTACCCTGATTCTGAAGCCGGAAATCCTGCTTTACGACGAACCCACGGCCGGTTTGGACCCAATAACGTGCATTGAAATCAATAACCTCATCAATGACGTTCGCGAACGTATAGGGGCCACCTCAATCATTATCACCCACGACCTGACTTGTGCTAAAACGACCGGCGACCGGGTGGCTATGCTGTTAGATGGACGGTTTGAACGGGTTGGTACGTTCGATGAGGTATTCGCTGATCCCGATGAACGAATCCAGCAATTCTATAATTACAATTTCGTAAAATGAACAGGACAAATCGTTTTCGGTTTAGGTATATAGTTCAGGCTTCCGTTGCTAAGGTAACTGCCACACAACTGCCGTGATAAAGTGCCCCATAAACTGAAAATCGAAAAGTATACATTGCAAAAACACCACTCCATCAATCACTACTTATGAGTACTGAATCAACTAAACGATCTGTTATTGTCGGCCTTTTTGTCCTGCTTGGCATTATTATTTTTGTAGCCGGCGTATTTGTGCTGGGTGGTCAGCAAAAGCGCTTTACGAAAAGTGTTCGAATCATTGCGGTTTTTGAGGATGTTGGCGGCCTGAAAGTTGGCAATAATGTCTGGTTTTCAGGTGTCAAGATTGGCACCGTCAAGCGTATTAGTTTCTTCGGAACAGCGCAGGTAGAAGTAGACATGAATATCGAGCAAAGCTCACAAGCCTACATTCACAAAGATGCCACGGCATCTATTAGTTCTGATGGACTTATTGGCAACAAAATCGTTGTTCTTGCAGGCGGCACAACCAGTCGTCCCGAAGTTGAAGAAGGCGATCGACTCAAAACGTCGGCGGCCCTGAGTTCAGACCAGATTATGGCAACGTTACAGGAAAACAATAATAACCTGCTACGGGTAACCAATGACTTTAAAGAACTGGTTGGTAATCTTAAGCGGGGCAAAGGCACCGTAGGAGCCGTATTGACCGACTCAATGGTGGCTAATAATTTTAAACGGGCCATGGAAAACCTGGAACGGGCATCGAAAAATACGGTGAACGTAACGGGTTCGGTTTCGCAGTTTGCCGCCAGATTGAATACAAAAGGTACGCTCGCCAATGAGTTAGTAACCGACACAACGGTGTTTCGACGATTGAGCCGGTCGGCAACTCAACTCGAAAACACGGCCAGCTCAGCCAGTAAGACCGTTGGAAACATGAACAAGGCGTCTGAAACCCTGAGCCTGACCTCCGAAAATCTTCACAAAGCGTCCGAAAAACTCAATAACACTAATAGTCCTCTGGGTGTACTTCTCACCGATCAGGAAACAGCAACCAACCTCCGCGCAACGCTCCGCAACCTCAGTAAGGGCACGGCATTACTCAATGAAGATTTGAAAGCGGCTCAGAACAATTTCCTGTTACGCGGTTTTTTTAAGAAACAAGCCAAACAGAGTGCTAAAGCTACAGCTGACAGCGCAGCAGCGGCAAAACCATAATTTGGAAAGCCCTCTAACGTTGCCCTGATGCTATTATCAGAATTACTCGGCACCGCCCGGCCAAGTTCTTTAAGGACTAATCACGTAGAGATTTTAGATCAGGTCTGCTAAGCCGCTTAAACTTTCTACAACGCCAGATGACTCGATTGGACAGGTTTCCCGTAGAAGATAGTGGCCTGCCGGTCGAAATCGTCGGTTGAGTCGGTCGTGAGAAAGGTTCGCTGTCCATATTTGCTGCATTGCGCGTCAATTTCAGGATGACGACTCAGGTAATCGGCAAGACTATCGGCCACGATACCACCCTGCGTCAGAATTGTCATATTAGCGGGTGCCGCCTGCCGGATTTTATCAAGTAGCAGCGGATAGTGTGTACAGGCAAGCAAGAGCGTGTCAATTTCAGACGATTGAGCCAGTAGCCGATCAATGTGCTGCTTGACAAAATAGTCGGCTCCGGGGCTGGCATACTCGCCATTTTCAACCAATGGCACCCACATCGGGCAAGCTTCCTGAAATACCTTCAGCTCTGGGAAAAACTTCTCAATTTCAACCTTATACGACTCCGACGTAACTGTGCCACGTGTAGCCAGAATCCCAACCTGGCCCGTTTTCGAGTAATTGCCAATAACTTCGGTTGTGGGTCGAATAACACCCAATACCCGCCGGGCCGGACCATTCAGCCGAGCACCGATCCGACCGGACGCCAGAGTTGGCAAATCGAGTTGTTGAATATTACGTAGTGCTTTGGCGGAGGCCGTGTTGCAAGCCAGAACGACCAGCCGGCAGCCCGCATCGAACAGATGTTGAACACATTCGAGTGTGTAGTGATAAACCGTATCGAAAGAGCGCGTTCCGTAGGGCGTTCGGGCGTTGTCGCCCAAATAAACGTAGTCGTATTGGGGGAGTTTCCGGACAATTTCGCGCAGGACAGTCAGGCCACCGTAGCCAGAATCAAATACGCCAATGGGTTGTACTTTTTCAGACATTAGTTGCTGGGTTTCTTTTGCCGTCCCATCGGGGGCATACACGGGCAATTGCCCGTGTACCACGACTCGTTAGTACTCCTCCAATTTAAATTACATCGCAAATGCTTGATTACAAACCTATAAGGTTTTGGAAACCTTATAGGTTTGGTAGTCCTAAAAAAGTAATGATAACCGCCTTTCCAAAACCATAAACTGAATTTTTACCGTAAAAACAGGTAATTTAATCGAGCTATAAGGGGATT
>JANXVQ010000548.1 GCA_025351545.1 Spirosoma sp. | reverse complement strand
CCTGCGACTTACCCCGAAATGGTCCCCCTGATGCTGTCAGAATGATTTTTTCAATCGGGTTATGAAACTCCCCGACCAAGCATTGAAAAATAGCCGAGTGCTCCGAATCAACCGGGTAAATATTGACGCCTTTCTGTGCGGCCAATCGGGTAATGAGTTCGCCCGCCACCACCAGCGTTTCTTTGTTGGCCAGCGCGATAGATTTGCCCGCTTCAATAGCTTTTATGGTGGGTAATAATCCGGCATAGCCAACCATTGCCGTTAGCACTATATCAATCGTATCCATCTGCACGACGGATGCAATGGCTTTCGCGCCCGCATAGACCTTAATATCAAGTGGGTCGAGAGCTGCGAAAACCTGATCATAACGATCTTCGTTGCAGATGACCACAACGTTTGGTTGCAGGTCAATAGCCTGCTGAATGAGCAATTCGGCGTTGTTATTCGTTGTCAGTACCTCAACCTGAAACTGGTCGGGATGGGATTTTATCACATCAACAGCCTGCGTCCCAATAGACCCAGTTGAGCCGAGGATGGCGATATGGCGTTTTTTTATGTCAGTCATTAAGTTTGTCCCGAAGGTATTGGATGTGCCGGTAGTAATTAGATGAAAGGGCAGTAGTCAATACTTCCTCGTTATAGTCAACTTTATCAAACATACTAATGACCGCGCTTTTCAACGATGGCAAATCCTTCTTGATTATGTCAAAAATTAGTTGCTGGTTGAGATCTCTATATTCATGGGCCAAAAAATTCCGCGTACCTGAAAGCAATCGCCATGGAATGGCTGGATAATCAGCTTTCAATTCTTTTGATAATTTCTTGGATTCTTCACCAATGACTAATAAAAGCGCCCATGAAGCATTATAATTCATCTGCTTGTTAGCCGTACCAAAGTCATCAACGTTCTCAAAAGGCTGGCTATAAATCATTATTTTTTCAATACACTCAAGAATGGTACAGAGGTAAGCGAAGTTACGGCGGTTATACATAAATGAGATCCTTTTTTACATAGTATCCAATAATTGGATTCATATACTTCCATTCTACTAAATCTAATTTCCGATGGAGTCTACGTCTCAAAATTCGGTATAGCCGTTCTCTTTCTACCCAAGATAAATTAAATCCTGTTTTTAGATCAAATACCAAATCGATATCACTTTTTTCTGTTTGTTCATTTCGGGCAAAGCTCCCATACAGGCCAATACGTTCAATGCCAAACTCTTTTCGCAAACGTTCGCGGTTAGTTCTGAGCGTTTCCAAAATAAATTTCTGATCAACGGCTATTACGTCCATGTCCTTAAACGGTTTGTCCTGTTTCCAATAACCCATCCGCAATTTTGCGGTCGTTGGCTAAGCGGGGCACTTTGTTCTGGCCGCCCAGCTTGCCCTGAGATTTCATGTACCGCTGAAATGTACTCGAACCAATTAACCATCGATTTTAAGCAACTCAAAATTAACCTTTACTTGAAATTCTTCTTCAATGGCGCGGATGAAGTAAACACCTTCGGGGTAGTCAATAAGCAGATTGTTAAAGTATTGTTGCGCTGATTGATTGAGGTTATTAATTTGTTGAATTTTTGATTTAATGTAACGTTTACGTTGATCAGCCAGCTTGGCATTATCTAAATCTAATAAGCGTATAAGGTTTTTAGCTTGAGTATCATCTGGATCAGCCGCGACATAGTTGCCATCAAAATACAAAATCCGTTTTTCTACATCCTCCGCACTAGGATGAAGTATGGGTTCAACCCATTTATTTGATTTTCTGATATTCCAAAGACTTTTAACCAGAAACCAATTCGTGTAGCTGTCTGCACTAGTGTTTTTAAAAGTCGGGTTAAAGTGCTCAATATGGGCGTCGTCTGATGAGGCAAGATAAGTTTCTGTATAGGCACAAATGCTATATTGTTCTTTCGCCAGAAGTTGCCGTAACTCATCGTTATTCCCATCTTTGTAAGCTAATTGTCGTTCAATAATTTTCGACTCAGCCGATTTTATAATACGTCGCATGCCGATTAAAATTTGTACTGA
>JANXVQ010000513.1 GCA_025351545.1 Spirosoma sp. | reverse complement strand
CGAAAAACTTCCGGCTCGCTCTTGGCTGACGCCCTAATTCGGCAATGACAGCGCCAATCTCAACGTTCATATTTGGGAAGACTTTCATCAGGCTGTCGAGCTTGGTCAGATCGTTTGGATACCAACCCATGTGAGCGGCAATGAATGCCGTTTTGGGGTGCTTGCGAAATACGTTATGCTGTTCGGCAATGAGTTTTTCCCAGGGGATGGGGTCGTTGGCAGCGCGTCTACGGCCCCCATGTAGCTTGAGTTCGAGCCAGCGTTCGTTGTAACGGTCCATTGGGTCCCAAAATGGCTTGGGGTCGGCGGTGTGAATCAGTACTGGAACGCCTAATTCGCCACATTTTGCCCAGATTGGGTCAAGGCGTGGGTCATCCACCGCAACGCGGTGCCCTGATTCGTCTTTATTGTTAAGGCCCAGATTCTTGAAAATCTTTAGTCCATGTGCCCCTTTTTTGATGTCTGCTTCCAGAAGTGCAACGGCCTCTTCAGTCCAGCCTTTCCGGCCAATATCGTCAAAATTGAGGTTCGTAAATAGCACCAGTCGTTTTGCATCTGTCTTGTTGGCGTTGGCCAGTGCGTTATCGAAAAACTGGGTTCCCTGCGCTACGTTTCCCCAACCCCGACCGCTAAGATTAATCATAATGCCCATATTCAGGCTGTCCATCTGCGCCAGGAGTGGCCGCAGATTCGCCTTATCCATGTCCCACTGGTGATTGTGAACATCAATGAACGGGTATTTGGAATGGGTTAGTTTATGTTCCGGCACTTTCAGCGTCGAAACGGGGTCATATTCTTCGAAGCCCAATGGCTCGGCGGGTTGAGTTGGTTTGGGGGTTTGGCCGCAGGCAATTAAGCCCGGCAGCACAAGAGCAAGGAAGTAAATCAGACGCTTCATAAACAAGTTGTATTTACAAACTAATCCCTAAAGATAAGCGCTACACAATGCGCTGCAATGCCTTCGCCCCGACCAACAAAGCCAATATGCTCGGAAGTGGTCGCTTTGATCGAAATATCGTCTTCGGGAATAGCCATTACGCTGGCCAGACACATTTTCATTGCCGGAATGTGTGGGTTCAGCTTTGGCTCCTGCAACACAACCGTTACGTCTACATTCGAGATCTCGTAACCCGCACCACGTACCATTCGGAGTACTTCGGCCAGCAATAATTTACTGTCAACGCCTTTCCAGCGTGGATCTTTGTCGGAAAAATGATAGCCGATATTGCGCATGTTAGCCGCTCCCAGAAGCGCATCGCACAACACATGGCAAACCACATCAGCATCCGAATGGCCAACCGGCCCGAATGTACTTGGAATCTGAATACCTCCCAGCCAGAACGCCCGGCCTTCTTCCAGCCGGTGAACGTCGTATCCTTGCCCTACGCGAATTTTCATGCTACTCAGCCAAGGCGTCGGCCACCCTATAGTACAAAGTTGAACAATTGTCTTTCCGCAACACCTGCCGGGAAAGCGCCTGAATATCATCGGTCGTGACAGCCTGAATCTGGGCGGCTTCCTGATTGACTAGATCGGCATTGCCTGCATTCGCTGCGTAGGCAAGGTTCATGGCCCGGTTCAGCAACTCGACTTCCGAGAACGCAAGCGTTGCTTCGGCCTGGTTTTTTACTTTAGCTAACTCTTCATCTGGCACTGCCTGATCAATAAATTCCTGCACAAGCGATTCGACTGCGGCATCAGCTTCTTCCAGAGAAACGCCTTTATTCAGGTTACCCTGAATAACCAGCAAGCCGGGGTCGACAGAGGCCGTAATATAGGCATTGATACTACTGAATATAGGATTCGTGCGAAGAAGTTGCAGGTACAATCGCGACGATTTGCTTCGGCCCAGCAAATCGCCTAAAAGGTCGGCGGCAGGGAAACTGGCATCGAAACGCCCCGGCATATGATAGGCTTTGTACAAACCGTTTAACGGTACTTTGGCCGACATTTCCAGTTTTCGGGCTTCGGTCTGCTTCGGTTCTGCCGGGAGTTGACGGATATAAGGTTCTCCCGCCGGAATAGAAGCGAACCACTTAGTACACAGTTGCTTAACCTGCTCGACGGTTACGTTGCCAGCCACCACCAGAACCGCATTGTTGGGCAAATAATACTTAAAGAAAAAAGCCTTCACATCGTCCAGGGTGGCATTTTCGATATGGCTGATATCTTTGCCGATCGTTGCCCATCGGTAGGGGTGCTGCTGGTATGCCAGTGGCCGAAGTTTAAGCCACACATCGCCATAAGGTTGGTTCAGGTAACGCTGCTTAAATTCTTCGATTACTACTTTTTGCTGCACGTCGAGCACCTGCGGATCAAACGAAAGCCCCAGCATTCGGTCTGATTCGAGCCAGAATGCCGTTTCCAGATTGGCTGCCGGCAGAGTTATATAATAATTTGTAATGTCGGGGCTGGTAAAAGCATTATTTTCGCCACCAACCTTTTGCAAGGGTTCATCGTAATTTGGTATATGTCGCGATCCACCAAACATCAGATGCTCAAATAAGTGTGCAAAGCCCGTTTTTCCGGGGTCTTCATCACGGGAGCCAACATTATATAGGATGTTAACGGCGGCCATTGGCGTGGATTCATCTTCGTGGACGAATACTTGCAGGCCGTTATCTAAGACAAATTGTTCGTAATAAATCATGGAAAAAACTTTTGCGTATAGCCCTCGTTAGATAATACGCCATGAACAAAAGTACAGTTCCGACCGTATAGAATCAAACAACAACATTTTGACACCAACAACATCGTCCCTCAAAAAATGGCTTTTCCTTGTCAGCTTCTTGGGGGTATCTCTGTCAGCACAGGCGCAGGTACTGACTGATCCGGCTATTCAGCAGACAATTATGAAAACGCTGGATAAGATTTATAATTTCGAATTTACCGAAGCTGATGAGTCGATTCGTCAGATTCAGGCCCGCTATCCTCAGCATCCTATTGGGTCAATCTTGCGGGCCACTGAACTGGAACTGCAATATTTGCCGCTGCACGAAAATAAAGCTGCTACTGCGCAATTCATTCAGGCTGTCGATCAGGGTCTTGTGCTGGCAAAGCAGATACTCGACAAGAACGAAAATGACCCCGAAGGCGTGTTTTTTGCCTTAACGGCGCATAGCTATTTAGCGTCACTCCACAATAACAAAAACGAATCGTTAAAAGCCATTGGTGAGTCAAAAAAGGCTTATAATTACCTCAGAGAGGGCTTTATCTTAGCGGGTAAAAACCCTGATTTTTATTTCACCAACGGTCTTTATAATTACTATATCGAGCGCTACCCGATGGACCATTCCATTGTAAAACCATTCATGTTTTTCTTTGAGGATGGCGATATGGCAAAAGGACTGAAACAAATGGATATAGCCACTAAAAAGGGAGTTTTCATGCGGCCGGTAGCTAACTATTATCTGGCTCATATTTATCTGAAGCATGAAATGAACCCAGGCCGGGCGGTTGTTTATGCAAAATACCTGGCCGACAAATACCCCAATAATCCTTTGTTTGGTATGAGTAATGCCGAAGCTCTTCTGCTGGCAGGCCACTATGCCGAAGCCCGGCCTTACATACAGCGCTTAAAGCAGATGCCAAATAAACTAGTGCCGCTGGCGGTTAATACATTTACGGGAATGCTAGCCGAATTTGCTGATAAAAACGATAAAGAAGCAGCCGAATCATACGAAATGGCGCTTCGATTACCCTTCAACGACCCTTACACGAAAGAATATCATGCCTTTGCCTATGCTGGTCTGGCACGAATTTCAGCCCGCGCCAACGATAAAAATCGAGCCAGAATATATTACAGAAAAGCGCTTGCCGTTGGGCAATACAAAGCGTTGATTCGCGAAGCGAAGGCATATAAGGGTTAATAATTAACCTCCGGATTACAGTAACCAGAGGTTAAACGGGCCTGGCTATCAGTCGTATTATTGATTTTGGCTTTTGATAAAAATAAAGCGGGTATTAGTCGCAAACGTGAATTAATTATGGGACGAAGCAAACGACTTACATAGTCACTATAAGTTGTATTACTGAGTATTTATGATGCAATAAGTTGGAGATATTTTGGGTAGACGAGCTTCGTTTGCCCATTTTTTATTATTATAAATATTTATACAAACATTCTAATTTTATTTTAATACTTTCCGATATAATTGAAAATTTATGGATGACAACAAGTTTACCACCACTAACTAACCAATGTAATTATGACTTTTTTTTACTCTTCACCTCCTCCATTTTCTCGTAAATGGAGCGTATTGCTATGCCTTTTTCTGGCTGTCACATCATTATCCGTTGCCGGAAAAACTCTTTCGCTGGTTACCACGAAAAACTCTTTCTACCCTGGTGAAAAACCAGTGGCTGATGTGACTATTAGTGGACGCGTTACAGATGCTACGACAAACGAAGCACTCGCTGGATGTAATGTCGTGTTGAAAGGCACGCAAAAAGGCACAACCACCGACGCGAATGGCGACTATAAGATCGTAGCGCCCGATGAAAAGGCTGTGCTGGTCTTTGGTTTCATTGGCTTTGTCTCTCAGGAAGTTCCGGTTGGGGGAAAAAGTATTATCAACGTAGCGCTGAAGGCGTCAGCCTCTGAGTTGTCTCAGGTGGTAGTTATCGGGTATGGCAGCGCGGCCCAGCGAGATATGACCGGCTCTGTGAAGTCGATTAAAAGCACCGATTTTAATCGGGGTATCATCAACTCACCCGAACAACTTTTGCAGGGTAAAGTCGCGGGTGTCAATGTTACATCTGCCAGTGGAGAACCCGGTGGTGCGCAAAGTATTACGATACGTGGTCCGGGCGGAGTTCGTACCGGAAGTACTCCGCTTTTTGTGTTGGATGGTATCGCGCTGGATAATTCAAGTACGGGCGGGGCAACCAATCCGCTGAATTTTCTGAACCCACAGGATATTGAGTCGATCGACGTCTTGAAAGATGCATCGGCTACGGCTATTTACGGTTCTCGCGGGGCAAATGGGGTTGTGCTGATTACTACCAAAAAAGGAAAGGCGGGCTCGTCAACGTTTACTCTTTCGTCGAGTTTCGGTATATCGACCCTGGCTCGCGCCTTGCCGGTGTTTTCGGCTGATGAATACCGACGCCAGGTTCCGGCAGTGGGTGGCGTGTTGGAAGATTTCAAGGGATCGACCGATTGGCAAAAAGAAATAACCCGGACGGCTTACACCCAAAACCACAACGTATCATTTGGTGGTGGAACCAATAAATCAACCTACTACGGGTCTTTTGGTGTTCAGAATCAGGAAGGGATTCTGAAAAATAGTAAGCTTAACCGGTACACAGGGCGTATCAATGTGTCGCAGAAATTTCTGGATGATCGACTCACGGTCGATGTCAACCTTAATGCTACTTATACGCTGAATAACCGGCCGCCAACCGAAAGCCTGATCGGTAGTGCCATCTCAACAAATCCCACAGTGCCCGCCTACGATACCGATGGAACACCATTTAAGTATCTGGCCGGAACAAACCCGCTCATTACGCTGGCGTTGCAAAAGGATATTACAACCATCAACCGGACAATTGCCAGCTTTTCGCCATCGTTCAAAATTACCAAAGACCTGGTGTATAAGTTGAATCTGGGTGTTGATAACGCCAGTTCGGTACAGGATTTAGAGTCGCTGCCGAGTGCGGTTCCGTTGCAGGATGGCCGACTTGAGTCGATCTACAAAACCAATCGTAATATTCTGGTTGAGAACTACTTCACGTATATTTTAGCAAGGAAAAATCATAATCTGACCGCCTTGCTGGGCCATTCGTACCAGAAAATTTTTGTGCAGGAACGGCGGTCCAGTATCAACAAATTTCCAATTTCGCCCATCGACCCAATTTACAATCCGGGCTTGGGGCAGGAACTTACGCTGGCTAATAATAAGCCTGGCGGATATGCCTACGAAAATGAATTGCAATCGTTTTTCTCGCGGGTGAGTTATCACTACAAAGATAAATACCTGATGACGGCCACGGTACGGGCCGATGGATCGTCTAAGTTTGGGGCCAATAACAAGTACGGGATTTTTCCTTCTGTCTCGGGGGGCTGGCGGATTTCGGAGGAGAATTTCATGAGATCGGGACCTTTCACAGACCTGAAACTTCGGGCAGGCTGGGGTCAAACGGGTAATCAGGAAATACCGTCAAAAATTACCCAAGCCCTGTTTACCTCCCAAATATCGGCCTCAACGAGCTACCCACTAACGCCCACAGGACCTTATCCGGCCGGAACGTCGTATACGCGTCTTGCCAATCCGGACATTCAGTGGGAAGTATCTACTCAAACGGATTTAGGTTTGGATTTTGCGTTATTCAAAGGAGCTTTGTCCGGGTCTGTGGACTATTTCAGGAAATTATCCAGTAACATTCTGCTGGAAGTCATTCCATCCGACCCCGTTCAACCAGCGGGCACGTTCTGGACGAATGTCCCTAATATGACCATCATCAACCAGGGTGTCGAACTGGATTTGAATTACCGTTATGCAAGTTTAGGCGGATTTCGGTTCGATGTTGGGGGAAATATTACGTTCATCAACAACGAGGTAAAGAATTCGCCGTATTCCGTAATTGCCTCTGGTAATGCCACCGGTTCGGGTCTAACATCGGCCAACATCAACGGCTATGTTAACGGACAACCGATCGGCACTTTTTTTCTTAAAGAATTTATCGGATTGGATGATAAAGGAATCAGCAAATACAGGGATGTCGATGGCGATGGAATCATAACCGACAAAGACCGTATATCGGCCGGAAGTGCCCTGCCAACCAAGCAGTTCAATATCCATACGAATCTTGCTTACAAAGGATTCGATCTGTCGATAAATTTCAATGGGGTATCCGGAAACAAGTTGTATGACAATACGGCTAATGCTAACTTCTATAAATTGCGGTTATCGAAAGGATTGAATGCTACCCCGGAGGCTATTCAATACCCCACCGAATCCATCAATAACTCGGCCCCTGTTTCAACGCGATACCTGAAAACGGGTTCTTTCTTCCGCCTGAATAATGCTTCCCTGGGGTATACCCTAAATCCAAAAACCATTGGAATGGGCAACTGGATTTCTGCAATCAGGTTGTCGGCAACGGGACAGAATCTGTTTGTGATCACGAAATACGACGGCTACGACCCCGAAGTGAACACCGACCGAACGGTTAACGGAATTTCGTCCTACGGCATCGACTACCTCAGCTACCCCAAAGCCAGAACGTTTGTTTTGAGCCTGAACCTTACTTTTTAACAACCGGAAGTCATGAAAAAGAAACTCATTTCCATGCTGGCTCTGGTTAGCGTGTTCGTTATATACGGTTGCACCAATCTGGCCGAAAATGTGCTGGACGAAGCCTCCGTTTCCGGCCTTTCTGATCGGCAGGCGGCCGATGGAATCATTGCGCCTGTATACGCTCGACTGCCAGACATTTTCACGCACACCAATTACTTTGCTATCCAGGAAATTTCGACCGATGAGGCTATCCTGCCTTACCGGGGTGGCACTGACTGGGGCGATAATGGAATCTATCTGGCTATGCATCAGCATACTACGACCAGTACGGACCCAAACCTGAACAGTACCTGGAATCTGGTCTTGCAAGGCGTATCGAGATCCATTATTGCTCTTAATACACTGCCAACCCTGAAAGATCCGATTACCAAGACCTACATTGCCGAAGCAAGAGGCATGCGGGCCTATTATTCCATGCTGATGTTAGACCTGTTTGGTCTGGTATTTGTAAAGAACGATTTAGGCGCTACATCAACTATTTTGCGGGGTGATCCGGCCGTCGAATATATTAAAAGTGAGTTACTCGCTGCCGAACCTAATTTGGAAACAACCGTGGGCCCCGGCCGACTCACTAAAGGCGCTGCCTGGGGGCTGCTGGCTCGCCTGTATATGAATGCTGCCGTTTATCGTGACCGATATGCGGCTCAATTTACGTTCAAACCGGAGGATATGGATAAAGCGGTCGAGTACTGTGATAAGATCATTACTGCCGGGCAATATCAACTGTCGAAGGATTATTTTTCCATCTTCAACTCAGACAATCATGATAACAAAGAGTTGATCTTTGCCGTCGATCAGCGGGCTGACCTGAACGGTCAAAACCGGATGGCTTACTTTTCAATATCCGGCGATCAGTTCCCGATACCAGCCTATCCTCTTGCCAACGGTACTGATGGGCCAGCCATTACCTCCGATTACTACCAGAGCTGGGTCAATGCCTATGCTCCCAAAGACCCTTCGGTAGATCCACGTTTCTACAAACAGAACCTGAGTATCTATACAAATCCGGGTGATTCGTGCGTGGCCGAGGCCGATTTTAATATTAACCGGGGAATTTTGCGCGGGCAACAATACGGCTTGATTCGGCGAAATGGCGTATTTCTAAAATGCCCGGATGGTAAATATAAAGTTGGCAAACTCAATTACGACACCCGTAACAAACCCACACTTGCCGTTAATTTTACGGAACAAATTGATTTCACCGTGGCCGGCAGCAATTACAATACCGGATACCGGGTTGAAAAGTATGAGTTCAGTAAAAAATCAGTTAGCGGCCGAAATTTTGGCGAAGCTGACATCATGATTCTGCGCTTAGCCGATATATACATGATGCGTGCCGAGGCCAAACTTCGTAAGAGCAATGATGCTGCCAGCGCTTTGGCCGATGTAAACACGGTTAGAGCCGCACGAACGGTTACGCCACCGCCACCTGCACTCACCAGTATGACTATGGATATTTTGCTTCGGGAACGCAGTTTTGAGTTCTATTGGGAGATGCTGCGCCGTAGCGACCTGATTCGGTTTGGTAAGTATGAGAGCACATGGACGGAAAAGACCAGCACCGATAAACTGAAACGCCTTTTCCCAATTCCCCAAACGGCAGTCGACGGAGCCTCTAACCTGCCCGGTTATCTGAAACAAAACGACAGCTACTAATTGATCGCGGGGAAGTCCCCGTTAGTGTTTATGTGGCCGGCTATGGTTTTACTTTTCAGGGAAAG
>JANXVQ010000507.1 GCA_025351545.1 Spirosoma sp. | reverse complement strand
CAATGACTTTCGATGCGATCGTAATCGGCTCGGGAATTAGCGGAGGGTGGGCCGCCAAAGAGCTTTGCGAAAAAGGCTTGAAAACACTGGTACTGGAACGCGGTCGTGACGTAAAGCACGTTACAGATTATCCAACGGCCAACCTGAATCCCTGGGACTTTCCACATCGGGGCCAGGTTCCGCTTGATATGCGGGCTGAGTATGGGAAAAGCCGCTCGTTCATGCGGGAAGAAACCCTGCAATGGGCCATAAAAGAGGGCGAACAACCTTTCGTTGAAGAAAAACCCTTTACCTGGACACGCGGCTACCATGTTGGTGGCAAATCACTGCTGTGGGCACGGCAAACCCAGCGGTGGAGCGACTTCGATTTTGACGGCCCTGCCCGCGATGGATTTGCTGTTGACTGGCCCATCCGATACGCCGACATTGCCCCCTGGTATAGTTATGTGGAGAAATTTGCCGGTATATCCGGCAATAAAGATGGCTTGCCTCAACTGCCCGATGGCGAGTTTCTGCCGCCTATCGAATTGAATTGTGTTGAAACACATTTTAAAGGTGTGCTGGCGAAAAATTATAAAGATCGTCATGTAGTTCAGGGACGGTGCGCGCACTTGACCAAGCCACAACCTATTCATTATCAACAGGGACGGGCGCAGTGTATGCACCGGTCGCTTTGCGTGCGCGGGTGTCC
Source organism: Spirosoma sp. (assembly GCA_025351545.1). GTDB lineage: Bacteria > Bacteroidota > Bacteroidia > Cytophagales > Spirosomataceae > Spirosoma. The sequence goes on along the minus strand of JANXVQ010000507.1, from coordinate 2,923 downwards.
ATTGGGCGGATATTTTAGCAGTAATGCATCGACGTTGCCGTGGGCGGAGAAAACCGGGAAAATGACACTTCGTCCTCATTCGGTGGTACATTCTATTATTTACGATGAGAAGCGGCCCGGCCATGCTTCCGGTGTTCGGGTAGTTGATGGCAATACAAAGCAGATGATGGAGTTCTACGCCAAAATCATCTTTGTGAATAGCTCGGCTCTGAGCAGCAACCTGATTCTTTTGAACTCGATCTCCAGCCGTTTCCCGAATGGCCTGGGCAACGACAGTGGACTGCTTGGTAAATACATTGCCTGGCATAACTACCGGGGCAGAATCTCGGCGCAATACGATGGGTTTCTGGATAAAACCACCGACGGGAAAAATCCGAGCAACGGGTATATGCCCCGATTTCGAAATCTTCATAAGCAGGAAACAGATTTTTTGCGCGGCTATGCTGCCGGGGTAGGCGGTGGACGAGGGAGCATTCAAAATCGCGACGGCTTGGGGGCCGATTTAAAAGCGAGCTTATTAAATCCGCAGGTAGGACCCTGGAATGTTAGTTCGTGGATGATGGGCGAAACGGTGCCAATTGAAAAGAACCACGTTCGTCTGGATTCGTCGCAAAAAGATCCCTACGGAATTCCGCTGCTGGTTACGTCGGCCGGCTGGACGGAGAACGACGATAAAATGGTGAAGGATTATATGGAACAACTCACCGAGATGTTTACCGTGGCTGGTTTTCAGAATATTAAAGCGAGTGATAGCCATTCAAATCCGGGTTCTGATATCCACGAGATGGGTGGTATTCGGATGGGTAAAGACCCAAAAACGTCATTGCTCAATAAATGGAATCAGCTTCACCATTGCAAAAATGTATTCGTCACCGATGGTGCCTGCATGACCTCGACGGCTACGCAAAATCCCTCGCTGACGTACATGGCGCTTACTGCCCGAGCTGCCGATTATGCCGTAAATGAATTAAAAAAGAAAAACCTATAACCATGAAAAAAATCCTTTTTCCGTTGTCTCTGGCAACAATTTTAGTACTCGGTGGAGCAGACAGTTTTGCCCAAAAAGGCAAACCGTTATACATATTCCCAATCGGTGTAGAGTCGTATACGTACCGGGCCAGTTTCCCCAAGAGCGTTATTGCTACGCTGGATACGATCAAAGCATTAGGCATCACCGATATGGAAGGGGGAGCGCCAAAGGGTATGACAGGCCCGGAATTTAAAAAACTATGCGATGAGCGGGGTATTAAAATTTCGGCGACAGGCTCAGGGTACGAGCAGATTGTGAAAGACCCGGAAGATGTAGTTAAAAAAGCGAAAGATCTGGGCGCTTCCTTCGTGATGGTGGCCTGGATTCCTCATCAAAAGGCTAACTTTAACCTCGACAATGCCAAGAAAGCTGTCGAGGATTTCAACCGGGTGGGTAAGATTTTGAAAGAAAATGGTATCACCTTCTGCTACCATAACCACGGTTACGAATTCCATCCCTACGAAGATGGTACGCTATACGATTACATTGTCAAGAATACCAATCCCGACTATGTCTCGTTTGAAATGGATATTTTGTGGACGCAACACGGTGGAGCTGACCCGGTAGCTTTGTTGAAAAAATATGGTAGCCGCTATAAACTGATGCACCTGAAAGACCTCAAAAAAGGCATTAAAGGTGATTTGACGGGTGGCACGCCCCCCGAAAACGACGTTACCCTCGGCGATGGACAGGTGAACATTCCGGAAATTTTACGCCTGGCCAAAAAAGCAGGCGTGAAGCATTACTACATTGAAGACGAAAGTAATCACGAATACGAACAGATGCCCAAAAGCATTGCGTATCTGAAAAGTTTGAAGGAGTAAATCACAAAACAGACTGTATGTTACGCAGTAATAAACGGCGGCTAATCTCACAAGGTTAGCCGCCGTTCTTGTATCTACTACTGATTTATAAGGTGGATTTACCTGCCAAGTCCAAGTAAATGGATTAATAGTCAGGCCGTTGCCTATGGTATGTAGCTTTGCCGAAGTAACATTTACATCTTCTTATTCAACATTTTGTTTGCCCGACGAATCGTTTTGTGAGACAGATCGTAGGTGAAACAACTTTCCCAGCCCTGAAAATCATAGTGCCACCACTCCCACGGGAAAATTGCGAAACCAACCTGCTCCATAGCCAATCGTAAAACGGTACGGTGAGCCATCGAAGCACTATCCGACTTCATATACTCATGAAAAGCGCGGGGTGTTGTCTCGTCGTAATCGGAGGGCATGGAAAGGCGAGTTCCGGTTTTTAGATCGTAAAGTGACAAGTCGATAGCCATGCCCCGGTTATGTCGCGAGCCTTTGTGCGGGTCAGCCACAAAAGTCGTATCCTTTATTTCTTCGTAGAAAAGCACAGTTACGGCATAAGGTCGGTAACCGTCGAAGAGCAGCAAGCCAAAGCCCTGTTTTTTTAGATTTTCGTTAGCCCGCTGAAGGGCCAGGGCGGCTGGTTTACGCATAAACACATCGGCTGTAGGATACAGCTTCCGTTTTACAATATTGTTGGGGGTGGCGTAGGTAACATCGAAATGGGCATCGGGCAAAAGCTGGCGCATGTCTACCAGTTCATTATCCGGGTTGGCCGCTACAATTTTCTTGTATATCCCAACATCGTTGACTACCGGAAGGCCATATTTGCTTTTAGGAAGGTTATAAGTCGGTTGCTGAGCCAGCGCTGATATCTGCAACGTAAACGACAAAAAGGGTATAAATAAGCCATACAAACATGAACGGTTGCCTGAGCGCTTTTTCATAGATAGAGGTTGCTTGTCTTAACGTAAGAATTTTAGACCTATTCCGTGATCTCACCTGCCGGGTAATCTCAACCCATTCTATCCAATTATTGGGGCTTTCTGCTATGATGTGGTGTCGGTCACTAATAACCGAC
>JANXVQ010000493.1 GCA_025351545.1 Spirosoma sp. | reverse complement strand
CCCGCACTACCAATGTCAAATCCCATTCCATACGGTCGCCAACATATTACGGACGAAGATATTGCGGCCGTAGCCGATGTGTTGCGCGGGCCATTTCTAACGCAGGGGCCACATATTGGCGCATTTGAAACTGCTTTTGCTAATTACATCGGTTGTCAATATGCCGTAGCTGTAGCCAATGGTACGGCCGCATTGCACCTGTGCTGCATGGCTCTCGGCGTGACCACCGGCACACGGGTCATCACGACGCCGATTACGTTTTCAGCATCGGCCAACTGTGTTCGATACTGCGGGGGCGAAATCCACTTTGCAGACATTGACCCGGCAACGGCTCTGCTCGACATTAAGGCCGTCCGGTCGTTGCTGGAACTGCATCCAAAAGATTATTTTTCGGGTATTATCCCGGTCGATTTTTCGGGGTATCCAGTAGACATGGCCTCCTTCCGCGAACTAGCCGACGAGCATGGTTTATGGCTTTTGGAAGACAGTTGCCACTCGCCTGGGGGAGCGTTTGTTGATAAAAATGAGTTAGAACATCGTTGTGGCGATGGGTCGCTGGCAGAGTTGGCTATCTTTAGTTTTCACCCGGTTAAGCACATTGCGGCTGGCGAGGGAGGCATGATTACCACTAACAACGAAGCTCTTTACAAGCACTTGCTCCGGCTTAGAACGCACGGCATCACCAACAAATCTGCCGACTTTACGGAGCCTTATCCCGGCGAACCCGAACGGGGCGGTTGGTATATGGAATTGCAGGAACTGGGCTACAATTATCGCCTGACCGACATGCAGGCGGCCTTGGGAAATAGTCAGTTAAGCCGTGTGGAAGCTATGCTGGAACGTCGACATGAAATTGCTAAACGGTACGACGACGCCTTTACCGGAACCGCCATAACAACCCTAATTCCGCCCGCCAGCGTAACCCACGCGTACCATCTCTACGTGATTCAGGTGGACGATCGCAAAGGACTATATGACTTTCTGCGAACTCGAAACATCATGGCTCAGGTACATTATATTCCTGTTCACTTGATGCCTTACTACCGGGAATTTGGCTGGAAACCGGGCGATTTCCCAAACGCCGAACAGTATTATGCCCGATGCCTAAGCCTACCCATGTTTCCAACGCTGACGGATGCTGAACAGACCTATGTGATTGAATCGGTAAAGGAATTTGTGGGCGCATGAGCAACATAGCCATCATTACGGCGAGGGGCGGCAGCAAACGTATTCCCCGGAAAAATATCCGGCCCTTTATGGGCAAACCCATCATTGCCTATGTCATTGACTCGGCTTTACAATCGGGCCTTTTTAATGAAGTGATGGTTTCTACCGATGATGAAGAAATTGAGGCTATTGCCCGGCAATACGGCGCGTCGGTGCCGTTTCGTCGCACCGCAGAAACGGCGGATGATTATGCAACAACCGCTGACGTACTCGCTGAAGTTTTACATCAATACGAACAGCAAAACCAGCGTTTCACCTTCGCCTGTTGCCTCTATCCTACTGCCCCTTTCATTACAGCTTCCTCTCTCCAACGGGCCTATTCAACCCTGACCGACAATCAGTTCGATACGGTCTATCCTGTCCAACAGTTTAGTTTCCCAATTCAGCGGGCGGTTTTGTTGCGCAACTCGAAGGTACACTGGTTTCAACCCGAACATGCCCTGACCCGCTCGCAGGATTTAGAACCGGCTTACCACGACGCCGGTCAGTTTTATTTTGTCAACGTCAACGCTTTTCAAGCGAATCAGCGCCTGATTACAGACAATTCTGGCGGCATTGTTATTTCAGAAATGGAAGCCCACGACATTGACAATGAGGATGATTGGCAAGTAGCAGAGATGAAATACCGCGTAATTCATAATCTCGTCCATGAGTGAGCTGACACCAATTTTATTTCGTGCTGATGGCAACGCCCAGATTGGCATGGGTCATGTAATGCGTTGTCTGGCCTTAGCCGAAATGCTCACAGGAACATTCGCGGGAAAGTTTGCTATTACAGAACCACCTCTGGAAATTATTTCTCTGATTGAAAAGCAGGGTCTATTGGTTTTAACCCTGTCAAAAGATGATAGTAAACGGGAGTTTTTAGAGCAAATTAAGCCTAACGAAATTATTGTACTGGATGGTTATTCGTTTGATGAAACGTTTCAGCAATCAATCCGGTCGAGAGCGCAGAAACTGGTCTTTATTGACGATTTACTAACCGGCCAGCAGGTAGCTGATGTGATTATCAATCATGCGGGTGGAGTGGCTGAAGCGGATTATGATGCCTCGCCAGAAACTCAATTTTGTTTAGGCCCGCATTATGCTCTTTTGCGGCCCGAGTTTTTGAACACAGCCGGTTTCGGGCCACCATCCCGGGAAGGCCCTATTTTTGTCAGTTTAGGGGGTGCCGATTCGCAGAACATATCACTTACGGTGCTGGAAGCTATTCGGCAGGTTGATACGACATTGCCGGTCCATGTAGTTTTGGGGCTATTCCACCCAAACCGAGCGTCTATCGAAGCCTTTCAGAATCAACTGCCAAACCTGTCGAT
>JANXVQ010000483.1 GCA_025351545.1 Spirosoma sp. | reverse complement strand
CTTCAAAACTGGCTCCCAGCGAGCTCAAAGACGCATTTGCCGTTACGACATCTGTCTTTTTGAGGACGTCGCGACCGCCGTTCCGGTTACGTAATTCGACCTTAAAGTCGCGTTCGCTTCCATCGCGGTTAACCGTAACATTGACAATATCGCCCGGACGACGACGACCAATGATTTCACGCATCTGAGCGTCTGAATCGAGTGGCTGGCCTTCCATTTTTACGATAACATCGCCTTTTTTTAAACCGGCAGCTTCTGCAGCACCTTTCTCAACAACGTTTTCGACGTAAATACCACGACCCACTTTTGCGCCTTTCTCTTTGGCTACGGTGCTGTTCAGTTCGATTGGCAGAATGCCAATATAACCGCGTTGTACAGTACCATACTTGAGTAAATCGGCCGATACTTTCTTGACAAGTGATACGGGAACAGCAAAGCCATAGCCACTGTAATAGCCTGTTGCTGAGGCAATGGCGGAGTTAATGCCAACTAATTCACCACGTAAATTAACAAGAGCACCACCTGAGTTGCCTGGGTTTATAGCGGCATCAGTCTGAATAAACGCTTCTACAGGTGTATCCTTTACTTGCTTGTCTGTACCTTGTTGATTCGATCGCTGACCGGACTCCTGTTGATCAAGGATACCAATCCGACGACTTTTTGCACTGACAATGCCCGCCGTAACAGTTGATTCCAGATCGAGAGGATAACCAACAGCCAATACCCATTCTCCTAATTTCAGTGCATCAGAGTCACCAAGACTAATTGACGGCAGGTTAGTTGCTTCTACTTTAATTATAGCTAAATCTGTCAGCGGATCGGTGCCGATTACTTTAGCCTTAAAGCTACGTTTGTCGGTCATAATAACTTCAACTTCATCAGCATCCTGCACAACGTGGTTATTCGTAACGATATAACCGTCTTTGCTAATGATCACGCCTGAGCCAGATGCCTGGCCCTGCTGCCGTCGGGGTTGCCGTTGGTTGCCACCAAATTCGTCGCCGAAAAACTCCCGAAAAATATCAGGAACCTGTTGCTGCCGCACCGTTCTGGTCATTGTTGTCCGAATATGAACAACGGTTGGCGTTACGGCCTCGGCCGCCGTAGAGAAATCGCCTGGGTTGCCGTTAGGGTTGTTTCCCGGCATTGATGCCAGACGTCCCAGAATAGTCGGTGCTGAAGACGACTCGTTAAAAATCACATCCCGTTTGTTGAAGCCCAACAGGTTGTAAGCGGCCAACGTCACAACACTCGACAGGAGTGCCATTAACGCCAATAATTTCCAGTTGCTTTTCATAATTAAATGGGAAAATCTAATTGCTTGCTTTTTGTGTCAGAGCCAGATTTGTCTGTCTGGTAATATAACGGAAAGTAGCTTCCGAAAAATCCGACTGGTATACGTCCTTAACAAAATTTAACAGGGGTTTGTTAGTACGATTGTAAAGGCAGGTTTTCAGTATATACTACTCTTAAAAAACATCCATCTATTGAGTGATTTGCAATTTTTATACCAAGGGGTTTAATGGCTATATCTAACGACGGATTGTCATTAACCAGGGATAAATCCTTGAAAATATGTCAAAATGGCTGTAAAAATTGACATATACTGTTTCCATTATCCATATAGTATGGAAAGGCTACTGTATTTCTGAGCGAATTTGGGGATTGACGACTACTTTATAGTCAGCGATTCGAACGCCTTCTCAGCGGCAGATTGCTCGGCCTTTTTCTTACTATAGCCACTACCGGTTGCAAACGGCTCATCGTCGATAAGAACCTGCGAAATAAACTCACGAAAATGGCTGTTTCCTTTTTCGGAAACGATCTCAAAGCGGATCTCCTTGCCCTCTCGTTGCGCCCACTCAATCAGGCGGCTTTTAAAATTACCATTGTTTTGTACTATTGAATCAATATCGTAGTGGGACAATAAGTCTTTCAGGATGAATCGGCGTGAGAACCGAAACCCTTTATCTAAATAGACCGCGCCAACTAACGCTTCGAGGGCGTCGCCATACATAGAAGTACGAGCCGGTAAACTACGTGTTCGGCTTCCGTCGTATTCAATGAGCTGATCCAGGCCAATTTTACGGGCAATCCCGTTTAACGTCTCTCGATTGACAATGCGTGAGCGGATTTCAGTTAGAAAACCCTCGTCTTTGTAAGGGTATTTCTTAAAGAGAAACTCTGCGATAACCATTCCCAATACAGCATCACCTAGATACTCCAACCGTTCGTTTGATTCCCGAAATCCCTCGATAGCCGTTGCTTTAGAGGCCGATGTGTGTCGTAAGGCTAGTTGATACAGCCCCAGATTTGATGGACGTGCCCCAATGATATGAGTAACCGAACGGCGCAGGTTTTTGCGCAGATCAGTATTGCCTGTACGAAACCAGGTTAGAGGATTAAAAAAACTACGGGGCAGAGCGAGTTGCACGACTCAGCTAAGTTTACGAAAAATAACGATGGCATTATGGCCTCCAAATCCAAATGCATTGCTCATTACGGTTGTTATTGAGCGTGTCTGCGCCGTGTTGAATGTTAGGTTGAAGCGGGAGTCAATTTCGTCGTCGTCGGTGAAATGATTAATCGTTGGGGGGACAAGTTGATGTTCCATCGCTTTAATACAGGCAATGGCTTCAACGGCTCCGGCAGCACCCAGCAAGTGTCCAGTCATAGATTTCGTTGAACTGATGTTCAATTTGAACGAATGATCGCCGAACAATTTGTAAATCGCCTTCAGCTCCTGCGGGTCACCGATGGGCGTTGATGTACCGTGCGTGTTAATGTAGTCAATTTCCTCGGGTGCAATACCCGCATCGTTGAGCGCATCCTGCATAGCCAGAAAAGCACCCAATCCATCTGGATGTGGGGCCGTGATATGGTACGCATCAGATGACATACCACCGCCAATCAACTCGGCATAAATTTTGGCACCGCGCGATTGTGCATGTTCGTACTCTTCCAGGATAAGCGATCCGGCCCCTTCTCCCAGCACAAAACCATCCCGATCTTTATCGTAAGGGCGAGACGCTGTTTCTGGCGAATCATTCCGCTCTGACAGGGCGCGATTGGCATTAAATCCACCAATGCCCGCTCGTGTAACAGCGGCTTCTGAGCCACCTACTACGCAGATATTGAGCCGACCTAGGCGGATGTAATTGAAGGCATCGATAATGGCATTATTCGTTGAGGCACAAGCCGAAACGGTCACGTAATTGGTTCCCCGAAAGCCATAGCGCATCGAAATTTGGCCCGATGCACTATCGGCAATCATGCGAACGATAAAGAACGGGTTAATTCTGGGAGTACCATCGCCTTTAGCGTAGTCGAGCATCTCGTCCTCAAACGATTTGAGACCGCCAATGCCTGACCCCCAGATCACACCGACCTTGTTTTTGTTAATCGTGTCAAGATTCAGACCCGAATCCCGTACTGCTTCTTCGGTAGCGATGAGCGCGTAATGCGTAAACGCATCCATCTTGCGAGCATCCTGACGAGGAATAAACTGCGTAACATCTACACCTTTCAATTCGCAGGCAAACTGCGTACGGAATTTGCTGGCGTCAAACTTCGTAATGGGACCGGCCCCGCTTACACCGGTGGCTAAGCTGTTCCAGTAAGAGGCTACATCATTGCCAATGGGTGTCAACGCACCGAGGCCGGTCACTACTACTCGCTTGAATGTCATACGGGTGTACTGCGTAATAAAAAAAGAAAAACAACGCCGATACCGTACTTGTTGGCGTTGGCTTCAGTACTCAGTACCAATCTGGTAATGGGACAGGTACTGAGGTAATTCGTTATGACGTCTGCTAAATCTCGTAGAGACTTATTTGCCGATATTTTTCTCCAGGTATTCGATGGCCAGGCCAACTGTAGAGATTTTCTCAGCTTCGTCGTCAGGGATAGGCAGATTGAATTCTTTTTCAAATTCCATAATCAACTCAACTGTGTCGAGCGAATCGGCACCCAAATCGTTCGTGAAGCTTGCTTCTGGCGTCACTTCTGACTCTTCAACACCCAGTTTCTCAACAATGATATTCTTTACTTTTTGTGCAATGTCCGACATTTTAGTAGTCCGTTGTAGTTAAAAAACTGCGCAAAGAAACGTATTTACCTTTGTATTATCAAACAATTTTTTAGCACATCAATCGTTTGGTAATATGCCACAATTAGGGTTAATTTTCAGGTAATCAGTGTGTTATGCTGAGAATAGGAGTTGTATTAGCGAATCACAACTGACTTACAGACATAAGTGGGAATAATGCCGGTGCTCCGAATCAGCACTTCAGCGTCCTGTGGTTGGGTGTTGCCGGTCAATACCAATGCCGTATCCAAACCGAATTTATTACCCCCTAAAATGTCGGTTTTTAGTGTGTCGCCCACCATTAAAATGTCTCGTTTACTAACGTGAGCCGCGTTTTCCAACCGTTCGTAGGCAAACATAAAAAGCTGTGCGTCAGGCTTGCCAAACCGAATAAATTGTTTGCCTACAATGGTTTCGATCATTTCCGCTACGGCCCCTATAGCAATCGCAATTCGGCTTTTTGACACAGGATAGGTAGCATCTGTATTAGCCACGATAACTGGTATGTTGCGTTTTCGCAGCAGATTGACGGTCTTGTTCAGATCCGTATTCCAGTCGAAACCCTCGTCGTCGAGTAATACGAGTGCATTAATATCGGCTACGTCTTTAAGGTCTACCTGGCTAATTGGGAGGGTTTTTAGACCGCTGCTTTCCAGGTAATGGGCTGATTTTTCGGTGCCTAGATAAGCTACCGTGCCGCTACGTACTTTAAGATCCAAATACTCATGGGCCAGCATGCCGGAAGAAATAATAAGATCTGGTGTGATGGCATACAGACCCTGCCGGTAATACGATTCCGCTAATTCCAGCGGACTACGCGATGCGTCGTTGGTCAGTACATAAAAATCTTTGTTGTTCGCCTTAAGCCAATCGAACGTATGTTCAATTCCGGGTAACAGACCTTCCGAGTTTTTCAGGACGCCAAATGCATCGAAAAAAATCACCTTATAATTAGCCGCTACAGTTTTGAAATCAATGAGTTGCATGAGGGCGCACTGTGGAAAATGAACAACAATAACCTACCCTTCGATTGCCTGAAAGGAAAACTGGTGCTTCGCTTGCAATAGATTATTGGTAAAAATACGATTCAAGCCGACTTTTCAATCAGTTTTCCTTCAATAGACTTTGGATATCGACAATTAGCTTGTCGATATCCAAAGGCAGCGTTCCATTATAAACGCCCCGAATCCGACGGTTTCTGTCTATTAGTATTATGTGTTCTGTATGCAAAAACTCGGTCGAATCTTTGGTAAAGCCGATGGCTTCTTCGGCGAAATAAGACCGTCGGGCAAGGGTATAAATCTGACCCCGTTCGCCGGTGAGCAAGTGCCATTTCGATGCCACAATTCCTTTTAGGTCGGCATATTTTCGGAGCCTTGGTATCGAATCGAGCCAGGGCGTAACGCTAAAGGATAACAGCACCACGTTGGGCTCATGCCGGAATGTATCCTGAACGGCCTTGAGCAGGTTGGTCATTTTAGGGCAAATGCCAGGGCAGGACGTGAAGAAAAAATTGGCTACGTGAATTTTACCTGAGATCGTTTGCTGCGTGATTAATTTATTAGTTTGATCGCGCAAGCTAAAGTCCGCAATCCGGTGCGTAATTTTCTTGTTCACATCGGCCGGGTCGGTCAGCCAAACGGG
>JANXVQ010000411.1 GCA_025351545.1 Spirosoma sp. | reverse complement strand
TTGTTCCCGATAATCGTCTAGCAGATAGCTGATTCCCGTTTTGAAGGCATGATTGGTAGTGCCGATAATCGACTGGTAAATCAGGTTCGCATAGAACGTCCTTTGCTGCCCCGAATAAGGTCGATACCCGAAATTGGCCGTTTGCTCATGATTGAGGGCATTCAAAATCAGGCCCAGTCCTTTATAGGGTTTATCGAGGTATAGTTTAGCTGTTTTCGAGAAAAATTCAAGGCGTTTTGTCGTATTCCCAAATTGATAACGTGATGCCCCAAACCCCGACAACTGACCCCCATCGCGATCTTCATAAAGGGCTTTTACCCCAAACTGGGCCATAAACCGATCCGAACTGTATCGGTAACGATTGATAACATTAACCTGTGTATAAAGTGGCAAATCCCGAAAACCGTCATTATTCTGGTCAATTTCGGTGCGGAGTGTACTTACATGGCCCAAAATACCCACGCTCCATTTTGGATCAGGTACAATTCGTTTTGCCTGACCAGGCCACAATTGCTCATAGCCACTCTTTTTGTCGCGAATCGGTGCCGACCAATTGATATTGCCCTCCAATCGACCAAAACTGTTGACGTACGCATTCAGAAAAAGCTTCTGCTTATCATCCGACTTTTGCAGTTCAATATTCATTTGGCCGCTCATCGACTCGTAGCCGTTCACCACCGAACCCGCGCCTTTTCCCACATCGATGCTCGTAATCCAGGTGCCGGGAATATAGTTCAGGCCAAAAGTTGTGGCCAGTCCGCGTACGGTCGGGATATTCTCCACATTTGTCTGAACGTATTGCCCGCCTAAACCCAAAAATTGAATCTGCTTCGCACCGGTAACGGCATCGCTATACGACACACTTACGGATGCATTGGTCTCAAAGCTTTCGGAGAGGTTGCAACAGGCTGCTTTGGCCAGCGTGCGCTGATTAATAAATTCGGTCTGGATGGGGTTAACCCGGTCAATCTGGCCCGGCGCACCAGACACAGTCACCTCTTGCAGAGTGCGTTCGGAACGCAGTGTTATCATCAACTCGGCAGATGGTGTAGCCACGATTACGGTATCGGATTGATAACCAACGTAACTGATTATCAGTTGGTTTTGGGTGGCGTGAGCTAGCAGTTGAAAGTTCCCGTCCGCATCTGTTACGGTGCCCGATGCTGTACCGGCCCACAAGATCGTAGCACCGACCAATGGTACACGCTTACCATTAACCGTTTCACCGACGCTCCCCCGAATAGGTAGTAGTTTTCCGGCAAGGGTTGAATCAGTTTGCGCCAGCGCCGGAATTGCTGAACATATCCCACTGATAAGCAGGACAATCCATATAAAAAGAAATTGCATGAGTTCGTTGATTGAGAAAATGAAAATAGATCCAACCCGTATCCTAGTAGACACGAGCCCGCTAAAATCAATCAACGCATCAAAGAAGGAGACTACGAAAGAGCGTCAAAATGTCGCGCCCGGAAATAGAAGGAGGAGATGAAAAAGCCGAAATCGAAGACGACTTTTCGGCAAAGGCCACGTCGATAAGCCATACCATAACGGCCACAACGCTCGTAAATACCGCTTCGGTGGCGGTCTTGACAAGTTTAGCAACGAACTGGCTCAACGACGACGAAATATCGACGTTTTCAAAGCGCTGGTCGTCCTGACAGCATACAGTCTTTTTAATAACCGTTTGTTGCTCCTGCATGGGCTGTTTACCAGTAGCACAACCCTGTGGTTTCACCTCGCTAAAGGCCACAACCATCGTTTTTTTCTTGCCGCGCATCTGGCATGAATGTTCCACCAAACCAAAGCCGGTACTGCTCAGCAGTACGACGCAGGTCATTAGTAGGTTGAACAACTGGAACAGAGCGCGTTTCATAATGGAACAAATATCAGCATCGAACTTATCCGACGCAAGGGTTTATGTTTGAAAGGCAGGAATTTTATAAAAAAAGAATGCCATTCTGTAAAAGAACAGCATTCTTTTTTTACCGTCAGACGGTTTCCGGCTCAGGGCTCAGCACTTCGCTGAGTGGCCGCAAATTTCGTTTCTCTTCTTCATTGAACGGAAAAATATCGAGAATCTTAGTCGTGTTGACGTCGGTTATTTCAAACGGGTCGAGGGCTGTCTGGAGGCTTATCTCCACACGCTCGTAGGCTTGTTTCGGCGTTTCGGCGTTGACGAGCATTACACTTGGCGTTTTCTTCTGCTTGCCCGTTTTTTCGTCGTCGGTAATGAACATTGCCTTCACCTTAAACCACGTTTCGCCCCCATCTTCGTTATGAAACACATCAGCCAGTTTCATGCGCGAAATGTTTGTAATTTCAAAGTCGGGTGTGTTGGCAGCAATCTCCTGATAAAGTCGGCCTTCGGCGTCGGTATAACTAACGGCATCCACTA
>JANXVQ010000397.1 GCA_025351545.1 Spirosoma sp. | reverse complement strand
TATGCCCGGACGAGGTGGTTGAGAGCTCGGTTAAGGTGTAGCATCAGGTACGCCTGGCCCCGCAGGTTGTCATCAAAGAACAGTTTGCCGGCCTGAAGTTTAGCATAAAGCTGATCGGCTTTTGTCGTGATTCTTTCCAGTTTAGCTATACTTTCGGTAGTCCCTTTGGTCAGGGCCTTAAGCTGGTCAGCGGCTGCATTATCAGCCGATACTACCCGAAAATAGCCAACGCTGCCCTTGTCTGGATTGTCTAACGGATGGTTTTCCAAGGGGTTTGGGCTGTATTTACCCGTTTCCATATCACCCATCAGCATTTCAGTTGCCCGGGCGTAACGCATATCCTGAAATAGGTATTGTCGTTCAAAGCCGGGCAAATCGCCTTTTTTCTGTTGCCAGTACGAATTAAAAAAGGCCTCGTAGAGCTGGGCGATTTCCGGCCCCAATTCAGCGCCGTAATACGTCCTGCTGAAACTATTGAGAAATGATGCTGCTTTAAATGGCTTAAAATTCCACATCAAGTCGGCATTCGCGGACAACTCCAGCAGGTGTTCGCGCATATTACCCGCATTCACTACGGAGAAAACCAATTTCTGTCTACTCAGGCTGTCGACCATCCGGAAATTTTGTTCCATTTTTCGGGGTCCCTCGGCCTGTGCCAGGTGGGAACCCGTTGATGTAAACTGAAAATTCATGTAATAGCCAACAGGCTCACCCGAAAAGGTATGGGTGCGTATATCCTGAGCCGGGAAATGATCGCGACGGGCGGCTACGAAGTTGCGGATCAGGGACGGCTCATTGGGTATCTGAAACAGTCCATTGGCTACCAGGTTCGACATTTCGTTATACAGCGTCAGACGCATCGGGGGATGTGGCTCCTTGATCTTCTCTTTGAGTAGATCGATTTGAGTATGAACCATCTCATCAATAACCTTGGCCCGGCCTTTGGCATCGGTGGGCGCATCCGGGAAAAACTCCCAGAAGGGAATATCCCGGTTTCCCCGAAAACCAACCAGCCAGATGACCTCCACGTTATTTCGCTTGGCGAGGTCAATGTGATAACCCCACCATTCTTTCAAGGCTTGCCGATTGGCGATGGTTAGTTCAGGCACCGGCATCTGCCGAACTTGTTGCCAGTAATCAGTCCAGTTCGAATAATTTGAGCCAAAAATCTGCATATGGTGGCCTGTACTCACCAATCCCCGTTGCTGGGCGATCGTGGCATCCTTACCCGCTGGGAATGGGGGCGAAAAACTGCTTTTGTCCGCGATACTTCCTTCGAGCGTGTTGAGCTTTAGCCGCAACATCGTCTCATAAAAGGCTTCGTAATTCTCGGTCGACCGTTTTTGCCAGGGCGTCAGAAAATCAGTATCGTTGGGTAACCAGGCCCGGTATTTTACGTTGGGGGAGCCGACAACTTTTCGGAAGTCAGCCTTCATCTGTACGCTCTCTTTACGAGCAGGCTCTTCAGATGTCCAGAACCAAAGTGGTTTCACACCCAACATCAGCTCGCTGAACGTATAAACGGCGTAGATCGTCCCCCGCATATCGGCCCCATTGAGGATTATCCGGCCCCGGT
Source organism: Spirosoma sp. (assembly GCA_025351545.1). Classification (GTDB taxonomy): domain Bacteria; phylum Bacteroidota; class Bacteroidia; order Cytophagales; family Spirosomataceae; genus Spirosoma. The sequence goes on along the minus strand of JANXVQ010000397.1, from coordinate 959 downwards.
CGGCATACACCTGATGCGCTTCCCAACCAGCTGTCATTGGTTGACTTCCCTTGTACCGATTCCCCGTAGCGACAATGATAACCGGCCCCGTTTTAGGTATGTTGCTAACAACCGATGAGGACTGCCCGAAAACGGTGTTGAGGTCTCTGAGCAAATCCGTCACGGCCCGGCGGACGGGCGCAGATTCATCTGGATGGATTTCCTGATTACCCGTCCGTCCATAACTCACGCGGAGTTTTAGGTCGCTGATAAACTTCAGCGGCTGGACGAATTTCTCTTCCGATAGCCGCCAGGCTACAGAACCGGACGGAAAGAAACTGTATTTATTATCGGCACCGAAGCGGGATGAGCCATCAATTCGGCCTGTTAACGTCACCAGAAACCGGTCCTGATAGCCGTAGTTTACCCGGCCAATGTAGGATTCCAGTGCCCAATCTGTTCGTCCAGATTGAGGAGGTAACGTCAAGGCACCACTGCCCAGGGAGTTGTCTCCCAGAATGTCATTGACAAAACGCTGTGCGCCAGCCCGTGCTGTCTCACGGGTGAAGGCCTGACGGGTAAAACCCAGTAATCCCGTAAAGGCATGTTTCTGGGCAAATGTGCGCCGATAGGTAAGCGTGTTTTCGTTTAACCAACTGAAACTCTGGACAAAACCCTGCCTGGCCACCGCATCTACCCCTGCATCCTGAATGGAAGCCGGGAGGTAGTAATCCTCTTTTATAGAAATCTGATCAGCCCCTATACTCACGCGGGCTGTCAAGCCCTCCAGAATCTGGTAGTCGGCAAAAAGGTTACCCAGTACCCGGCTGGTTTTTGACTGGTTCGTAACGAGCAGTAAACGGGCGATTGGATTGATTACAAAGTTTCCGTTGGCATCAAAAAAGCGGCTATAATTGCCGTTCTGGTCATATACGGGTGATGTGGGTGGTGTCGTAATTAATGAAGATACTGACCCCTGC
>JANXVQ010000382.1 GCA_025351545.1 Spirosoma sp. | reverse complement strand
TCCTAAAAATTTTATCTAAATCCCGTAAAACAGTGAGCGACTGAAATTAAAGAGTGAATGAGTGAAAGAGTGAAAGAGTATTTGCTGCGAGAAGATTTCGCTCATTCACTCATTCACTCTTTCGCTCTCTGTAACGCTCTTTCGCTCTTTAAACCCTCATGCAAAAAATTAACATCGGTGTCGTTGGCACTGGATTCATCGGGCCTGCGCACATTGAAGCACTGCGTCGCCTTCCTAATACAAATGTTCTCGCACTTTGCGAAGTGACTCCCGAATTGGCCCGTCAAAAGGCCGACCAGCTTGGTATCGAACGGTCCTGTACGTTCGATGAATTGCTGAAGATGGACGACATTCAAGTGGTACACGTTTGTACGCCCAACTTCCTGCACTATTCACAATCGAAGGCAGTTTTGGAAGCGGGCAAACACATTATTTGCGAAAAACCGTTGGCCAAAGACCTTCACGAAGCCGAAGAATTGGTGGCGCTGGCGAAGAAAACCGGATTGGTTAACGCCGTTCATTTCAACCTACGCTATTACCCGCTGGTTCGACAGATGAAGGTGATGCGGGAGCAGAATGATTTAGGCGAAATCTACTCAATCATTGGCTCGTATTTGCAGGATTGGCTCTTCTATGACACCGACTATAACTGGCGTCTCGAACCCGATAAATCGGGCGATTCGCGGGCTATTGCCGATATTGGTTCGCACTTGATGGACAGCCTGGAATACATTACAGGACTGAAAACGGTTGCCGTTATGGCTGATTTCAATACGGTTCATAAAGTGCGTAAGAAGCCATTGAAGCCCGTTGAAACGTATTCGGGAAAGATGCTCCAGCCGGAAGATTACGCGGATGTTCCAATTAGTACTGAAGACCACGCCAACGTGCTGCTGCGTTTCGATAATGGGAACCGGGGCGTTATCACCGTGTCGCAAGTATCGGCAGGGCGCAAAAATCAGATGAAACTGGAGATTGCTGGCTCAAAGAAGACGTATGCCTGGAATTCTGAAGCACCCAACGAAATGTGGATTGGTAATCGCGATGGTGCTAACCAGTCGTTCATGCGCGATCCATCGCTGGCTCACCCCGAAGCCCGCTCGGTGATTTCATTTCCCGGTGGCCATAATGAAGGGTTCCCTGATACGTCGAAACAATTGTTCAAAGAAGTATACGACGCCATTGTTGCTGGGAAACAGCCCGAAAAGCCAACTTTCCCAACCTTCGCGGATGGTTACCGCGAGTTGCTCATCTGCGAAAAGATTCTCGAATCCAACCGCAAGCAAGCGTGGGTTGAAATTTAATATTGAATGAGCGACAGATAGAATGAGTGAATGATGGAAGCGAAGCCAGTATTTTCGGGTAAAGAGGAGTTTGTGGAGGATTTCAAACGCAGAACAAAAGAGTTCGTTTTGCGAAGTGTCCGGGTATTTCAGGCTCAACCTAAAACCGAAGAAGCTCAGATACTGGGTAAGCAATTTTTGAGATCAGCATCGTCGACTGGCGCTAATTATCGGGCAACATGTCGTGCTGGAAGTAAAGCTGAGTTTTATGCTAAGTTGAGCGTAACCATTGAAGAAGCTGATGAGTCGCTATTCTGGATGGAAATTTTGGCTGAATAGAAGATCATTCCACTCAATCGACTTGAAAGTTTAATGCAGGAGGCTACTGAAATTATTAAAGTACTTTCCAAAGCTCGAAAAAACACATGAACTAATTTTGAATGAGTGAATGGTACAAAATTGTTACTCCATTCTATCATCCACTCATTCTATCATTCAAAATTGAAAATATATGAAAACCATGAAAGGTCCGGGCATCTTTTTGGCCCAATTTCTGGGAGATACGGCCCCGTTTAATTCGCTTGAATCCATTGCCAAATACATGGCCGATTTAGGCTACAAAGGTGTCCAGATTCCTACCTGGGACCCGCGTATGATTGATCTCAAGAAAGCCTCTGAGAGTCAGACCTACTGCGATGAACTGAAAGGTAAACTGAAAGATATTGGTGTTGAAATCACCGAACTGGCTACTCACTTACAGGGACAATTGGTGGCTGTTCACCCGGCTTACGGCTCCATGTTCGATGGCTTCGGACCGGCCGAACTGGCGGGCAAACCCAAAGATCAGCAGGCCTGGGCCGTCGATCAATTGTTGATGACTGCTAAAGCCAGCAAAAACCTCGGACTAAAGGTCAGCCCAACGTTTTCTGGTGCGCTGCTTTGGCCGTTTGTGTACCCGTGGCCGCAGCGTCCGGCGGGGCTGGTAGAAACCGGTTTTACCGAACTGGCTAATCGTTGGCTGCCTATTCTGAACGCCTATGATGAAGCTGGTGTCGATCTGGCTTACGAATTGCACCCCGGCGAAGACTTGCACGACGGTATTACGTTTGAGATGTTTCTGGAGAAAGTAGGTAATCACCCACGGGCGGGTATTAACTACGATCCGAGCCACTTTGTGCTTCAACAGCTTGATTATCTGCAATTTATTGATTTCTATCACGAGCGAATTTACGCCTATCACGTGAAAGATGCTGAGTTTAACCCAACGGGAAAACAAGGCGTTTACGGCGGTTATCAAGGCTGGGTCGAGCGGGCTGGGCGGTTCCGGTCGCTGGGCGACGGACAGGTTGATTTTTCGGGTATCTTCTCCAAACTAGCCCAATACGACTATGATCGCTGGGCCGTACTGGAGTGGGAGTGTGCCCTGAAACACCCTGAACAAGGCGCGGCAGAGGGCGCGCCGTTCATCGAAAGCCACATTATCCGCGTCACCGAGCGCGCGTTTGATGACTTCGCCGGAACCGGTGCCGATGATGAGTTTAACAAGAAAGTGCTGGGGTTGTAAATTGAATCGTAGTTTTTGTGGTGTCGGGTTCTCAAGCCCGACACTTCTTTTTACATCCTAACGAGTTTATCTTTCTACATTAAATTTAAGAAAATGAGCAAAGTGATTGATCTAAAAAAAACTCAAGATAGCCTGGTACAGTATCTTGGCGAGATGAAAAACCTGATTCAGAATGCAGAAATACTGTCCTCATTCAGCACGGAAATAATAAATGCTTCGCAAATTAAAGACGAAACCCATGTTCGGCAATTTGCCGAAAAACTACCGAAGTCAGGATGTCATATTTACTGGATTGACGTTGATTTGCCAAATGAATTAGTGAAACAATTTAACGCGGAACCGATCAAAGCTGATTACAAACGTGCAAGAGATAATAAAAATACTGATAGCAAATTTGTATATGTAGGGAGCTGTACTAAAACGAAATTAAGTAGTCGATTTATACAGCATTGTGGTTGGGGAAATGATCAAACATATTCTCTACAATTAAGAAAATGGCTTACTGATGAGAAGCTTACATTTACGTTTAACTATGTCGCAATCGAAGATGGTCTAGTGGCCCAATACCTTGAAGACCAATTGCATCGCGACTTGAAACCTTTGTTTGGAAAGTCAGGAGGCAATAACAAAATAGTGGCGTTAAAGTAATTTACTGAAAATGTATATTTGAAACTCAAAACACAATCAAAACTATGGCTGGTCAAGGGTCGGGTGGCAACGTTCTGGCTGCCCTTAGTAGTTTCTTCATTCCGGGGTTAGGGCAGCTTTTACAAGGTCGGTTGCTGATGGCTATTTTGCAGTTTGTACTGGCCGCAGCGCTCTGGTTTTTCCTGATGGGATGGGTTATTCACTTATGGTCTATCATTGACGCGGCCCGCTACAATCCCGGCAAATAATTAGTATCTGGTGTTAGCTATCAAAACTTAACCAGTCGGTCATGCCTTAAAGATGGACATTTAGTTTGAAGAATAGGTGGTTAATTAGCAACCCAATCACTGTGTCGTGCATCAAAACAGACTTTGAAAAACAGATGGTTCGACGGGCTAACCGCTTGATGCGAGTTCGCAAGTCCAAATGTTTCCGCTCAATACTTTGCGTCTGGTCTTTACCCACTTGATGAATCTCGGCGGGAAGTAGATCATGATAAGCCCACCAGTAGTCGGTGAACCAACGGCTCACTACCACACCTGATTCAGCTAATAACTTCATCAACCGCCTGAAACTTGCATTCGTCCGGCGACCAAACAAAAAGGCAACAATTTCGCCGGTGTCATGATCTTCAACCCACCATAGCCAACGCGGATTCGCCTTTTTCTGAACGTAAGACCACTGCTCGTCCGCTTCCAAACGAATGCAGAGCGTTGCTTCGGTACGTACATAAGCTGGATTTACAGAGACGATTTGGTTGGCTTTTTTTTGAGCGTGCTCATCACTGTGTTCATGTTTATTTTCAACACACGGGCCGTATCTCGAATGCCACTACCGTTCAAGGCCATCTCGACAACCTGCTCTTTAATGCCGGGTCGGTAGGCTCGTTTTGCGTAGTCGAGTTGAAAACTACGCTTGCAGGCTTCACATTTGTAGCGTTGATGACCCTTAGACGTGACTCCTTTACGTCGGACAGCCTCTTGGTTGTGACAGTAGCGGCAAGAAACGGTGATAGTTACCATATAATAGAGACGCAGAGTCCACGATCACGTCACGACCAACAAATAACCTTACGGGAAGGCGCAAAATATCATCCTAAAGTGGAGTTTAGAGAAAAATGCCGTGCTCTCTTAGTGAATCAGGCCGGGGTAACGATCAAACAAATTGCTACCCATTTGGATGTCAATCACAATACCGTCGGAAATTGGATAAACGCCTGGGAAATAGCCGGTATTGTTGCGCTAAATCGTAAACTAGGCCAAGGGCGTAACCCGATTTTGAGCGTTACGAATGCCAATCATATCAAGCACTTAAACAAAGCCGTTGACACGCATGCGAAAAATGTGAAAGCAATTCAGGCTGAATTAGTAAAAGAATTGAATACATCCATGAGTTCGGATACGGTTAAACGCTTTTTAAAAAAATAATTATTCATGGCGACGCCTCCGGCGGTGTACGCATCAAGGCCAAAACAAGGTAGTCTATGCTGACAAATACGAACGGTGGAAATTACTGCTAACACTTTGCGGGGCCGCCCGTGCGGTTATTAGGGTATATAGATCTTTATTTTGCGGATGAATCGGGCTTTACCATGCAGCCTTATGTCCCCTACGCCTGGCAAAAAAAAGGAATAACTCAACGCCGATTTGCTCGTAAACAGAAAAATCGCTTAAATGTCTTTGGCTTGA
>JANXVQ010000360.1 GCA_025351545.1 Spirosoma sp. | reverse complement strand
TTGAAAGGCAATCTGACGGCTGGCCATGGAGGACCGAACGTTCGGCGAGTTTTCACCGTCATGCAGTTCACCGTGTCGATTGGCCTGATTGGGTGTAGTCTTCTGATTTATCAGCAGGTACAACACCTACAAAACCGAAAGTTGGGTCTGTATAAAGACCGGGTGCTAGTAGTTCCCGTAGATGCGTCGCTAGCGCAGCAGTATAGCGTTTTCAAGCATGACCTGCGACAGATTCCGGATGTAGAACGTGTAGCCGCAGCATCATCGGTGCTTTACAAAGAAGGGGGAAGTATTTACTTTACCCAATCGCCCACCACCAAAAAAGACATTAGCATTCATGTGCTATCGGTGGATGACCAATTTGCCGAAACACTTCAAATCCCCTGGAAAATTAAGCCCAACCCAGCGCAACTTGCTGCTCCCAACACGGTCGTTCTGAATGAGATAGCCGTCAGAAAAATGGGCTTTGACGGTCAACCAGTGGGCCAGCGTTTATCATTTGGCCCACAGAAGAGCGAGGTCGTGGGTGTTATGCGAAACTTCTACTTTACAAACATCAACGATTCCAACGAGCCTCTCGCGGTATTTGTCGCAAAAGACACCGCCAGCGCTATGGCTACACTAGGAGGCAGTTTATATATCCGTATCCGACCCGGCGCTAATCTGCCCCAAACAGTCAGCCGCGTTGAGAAAACGTACCAGGAATTAAATGTCGAAAAACCGTTCGAGTATTATTTTCTGGATCAGACGTTTAATAACATCTATAAGTCGGAGGCCCGGCTGGCGACCCTGTTTGGCACCTTTACCATTTTCGCTCTGTTTATTGCCTGCCTAGGTTTGTTTGGATTAGCCGCTTTTACCGCCGAAGCCCGTACCAAAGAAATTGGTGTCCGAAAAGTGCTGGGCGCGTCGGTAGCCAGTATCGTTACGTTGCTCTCCAAAGATTTTATGAAGCTTATTCTGATTTCCATCGTCATTGCCTCGCCCCTGGCGTGGTGGGCAATGAACAAATGGCTACAGAACTTTGCCTACAAAATCGACATTAGCTGGTGGGCATTTGCCTTGGCAGGCTTTCTGGCAGTAGGAATTGCCCTATTGACAATCAGTTTCCAAAGCATCAAAGCCGCCCTGATGAATCCGGTGAAGAGTTTACGAAGTGAATAACAAGACTTGTTCACAACCGCTTTTATCAGCAACTTGCTGCCTAACTGCCGCTAGCCTGAATCTTCATGAAAATCATTGCACTCGTTTTGCTACCACTGATAATAGGGTTTCTTTACTCGATAACACCTGTTGACCTTATCCGTAATTCGTTCTTAACTGCTCCTGATGCAGCCATCATTGCAACGAGAAAAACGAGCCGGAAGGTCATGACGGGCGCAGATCAGATCTCGGCCTATCTGCCCTATCTTAAAGGAAAACGCATCGGGATGGTCGTTAACCAGACCTCTATCATTGGCGGTAAATCCAGCGTTGACAGTCTGGTTAGCCTGGGCGTTAACATTGTGAAAATTTTTGGTCCCGAGCACGGGTTTCGAGGGAATGCCAGCAACGGTGCTAAGGTTGATGACAGCGTCGATTCCAAAACCGGCATCCCGGTTATTTCCCTATACGGCAAGAACTCAAAACCATCGCAGGAGCAACTAGCGGACATCGACCTGATGATTTTCGATGTTCAGGATGTGGGAGCGCGCTTTTATACCTACATCAATACGCTTAATCATGTGATGGAATCATGCGCCAAAAACAACAAAGAACTGTTGATTCTGGACCGCCCCAACCCAAATGGCTTTATCGTAGACGGTCCCATTTTAGACGATCATCTCCATTCGGGCATCGGCATGCATCGCATTCCCATTACGCATGGGCTGACTATGGCCGAATTTGCTCAACTGATCAATGGCGAAGGATGGGGGTTACCAAACAAGACCCCGTGCAAACTTCATATTATTAAAGTAGCGAACTACACACACGATACGCCCTATACGTTACCCGTAATGCCGTCGCCCAACCTAAATACGCAGCAAGCAATTATGCTGTATCCCAGCCTGTGTCTGTTCGAAGGAACGATTATCAGCCAGGGTCGGGGCACTTATATGCCCTTCACGGTATTGGGCGCACCCGCTTTGAAGGGTCTGTATCCTTTTTCGTTTCGACCGATTAGCCTCAAAGGCATGAGCGAAACGCCTTTACATCAGGATACAGATTGCTATGGACTCGATTTACGAACGTATAATACCAACGTGTTTCGAAAAACAAAGCAGCTCAATCTGAAATGGCTGATGGAGTTATACAAAGCTTACCCCGACAAAGCCCGATTTTTCGATATGAGTCAGAGCAGGCAAATGGGTAATTTCGACAAACTAGCCGGTACAGAAAACTTAAGACAGCAGATCATAGCGGGTAAATCCGAAAAGGAAATCCGGCAAAGCTGGGAACCTGGCTTGTCAGCGTTTAAACAAATGCGTAAGAAATACCTGCTTTATAACTAGCAATAAATGTATTACGATTTTTTAGAGCAGGGCTTTGAGTAAGGTACTTGGGCGTATGAGCTGTGTTTGGACGTATGAACACAGCTCACACGCCCAAATACGCTCTGACAAATACTACTTTTACATAAAAAAGTCTCTTTTGATTAATTAATTTTAAATTACGATTATTAAGAGCTTACTTTGATTTACTTGCCATCCAGTTAGTTATATAATTTTCATTCCCATGTTTTCTAGATCTGCTTCCAAATCTGTTGTGCCACGGAAGAATACCCCTGCCGTTAGTGGACCTGCTTCTTCCAGTAGTGCAAGGCCGGCAGTAAGTGGTAACCCACGGCAAATCGCTCAAGCGAGCAGCCCACGTCAAGTTGCTCAATCGAGTGTTGCTGTTGTTGGGCCGGTGAGACAGTTGGCATCATTGCCGGGCAAGATCAGCTCACAGGGGTATTGGGTAGCAAAAAAGATACGTACAGGCGGGAGGGAGTGGAGATACTGGAATCCAGGAACCGGAGCGCATGTACGAAAAGCAGGTTGGTATGGGCGGGATAGCAATGGCGGATGGGATGAATTAACAAATCGGATCATGAGTGATGCCCCTTTAAATACCAGCGAAGCCGGGGTTGAACTCATATCAAGATTAGATCAGCCGTTTGCTCTCATTGTTGCTCCACCTAGCACTCCGCTAGCGTATGAAGTGGATGAATCTTTTGTCGATATTAGCCTGGGAGAAGGGAGGGCGCGTAGCAGTAGGGACCGCGGAATCATGACTCCCATGCCTAGTAAACTTCAACTGGAACGTTTCAGCGAACTAGCCGTATGGTGTCAAAATATTGATGAACTCATTTCCCTGTTTAAGAATAATGAGAGCGATGTAACAACGTGGCGAAACCGTTTGGTGGCATTAAGCGGAGCACAAATAGCGTTAGGTCTGGTAGGTGCCGGGCTAATGATTGCTGCCATTGTAGCTACCGGCGGACTGGCGGCAATTCCAATGACCGCTGTCGGAATCGCGATTGCGGTATCTTCGGGAGCCGTAGGCGTAGGGATAGGTGCTGCACGGGCAGTTGCAGATAGAGGACTGGCAAACGCACAGCAGGAAGGTGGAGTTCAACACGGAAGAGCATTTCTGGGGGGAACGGAGTTAGCAAAAGGGGTTGGAGCCATAGGCGCTAAAGAGGGTATAACCAGAGGATTGATAGCGACTACCGAGGTGGGCTCCCAAGCAATAGGAGCGGCAGCAGGTGGCGGAGGAGCCGCTATTTCCGTTGTTACGGGCAGCTTGGGATTGTACAAAGCTGCGAAAGTTGATGTAGGAGCCATTTGGGAACAAGTCGATTGGCAAAAGGCGCTTAAAAACGTAACGGATGCCGAAGCATTCCTGGACAGGCACTCAAGCGGATTCAATCCCCACATGTTAGTCCTGGTGAAAAAGAAACTGAAAGATACTGGAGAGAAGATTTCCAATATATCAAGGAATAAAAATCCCAGGTGGAGTTAGCATATTGCTTGTTTCATTAAATAGCCTGTGGCCGACCAGAATAGAAAAAGGCCTACCAGATGCCTTTCGTATCCGGCGGACCTTTCGTTTATCTTACGAAGACGGTTGACTACTTTCCAATGACCTATCTGTAAAGCCAGCTTACAACAGCCAGACTCCCCAGCGATAGGAGGCACAGAACTGTCAGCAAAGTGAGCCGGGGAAGTGGCCAATCCCTTACTAATAAGCTGAACGCCTGCACGTTGCTTTGGCTCTGAACAGACAGCCCTGCCCAAACGCCTGATTGATCCGGGTCAGAAAATCAGTGGCCATGCGATTATCAGCATCCGAAATTACGATAATATCATACTCGCTTTCGGGTTCGCTGACAGCTATCGCGACAACTCAAAATTTGACATTCGGCTGGCTGACAACATGGCGGTGAGTACCGTAAATGTTCCCCAACGGACAGCACTCAAAATTAGCAAACAAAAGGAGGGAAAAACGTTTCGACCTGTTTGAAATCAAAACGGTGCCGCCTAATGAGGCCGATTGCCTTTCAAAAGGCCATTGTGAGCAGATTTTAGAACAAAAAAAAAGATTCGTTTTAAGAAAAAGTGTCTGATCCTGAAATTAGATTGTCCGTTTTTCTAAGCAAAATTGACAACCTGACTTCAGGATCAGACACGTTATGCGAATCCCCTTCACCAACCGCTCCCGCATCACCTTTGCCACGACTTCGGTCCTGCATTGCCCATGTAGCTTCTGGTAGATGTGCAAAATTGTTTTTTACCGCTTGCCATTGCGGATAAATTCAGATTGATTCAATTTTTAATCTTGAATCAGTTGATGTACATTGACTGATACCAATAAACTACAAACCATGAAAAGACTATTATTTATCTCACTGGCGCTGTTGTTGGCAGGAGCCTGTAAGCAAGTTTCTGACACGGATTCAAAACGCGTAGTCCTAACGGGCATTGACACGTCCAAAAAACCCGGCGATGACTTTTTTATGTACGCCAACGGCATTTGGTACGATACCGCCCGGATACCGCCCAGTCAAACAGGCGTAGGTTCGTACTCTTTTATGAATTATCCGCAGCGCATACGGCTGCAAGGGATTTTGGATAGCCTTTCGGCAAGCACTAATCCGGCAGGAAGCATCGAACAAAAGGTAGGCGACTTTTATGCGTCAGGAATGGACACAATCGCTATTAACAAACGCGGTTATGAACCCATCAAGCCCATACTCGCCCGCATCGACGCCGTGACCGATGTTCCATCATTGTTGAAATTGGTAGCCAACGAACAAAAAGAAGGTGATGGTTCCATCATTGGTTTTAACGTAGGTCCCGATAATAAACACAGTACGGTCAATATTGCTCAGTTTTATCAGGCCGGAATTGGCTTACCGGAACGGGATTATTATATCAAGACCGATTCGTCGACACTCGCTATTCAAAAAGCATACAAAAAATACCTCACCCGCCTGTTTGAATTGACCGGAAATGATGCCGCTGCCGCCCGGAAAAACGCAACGGTGGCCTACGACATTGAAAAACAATTGGCCACCGCACACCGAACCAATATTGCCCTCAGGGATGTGAAGGCTAACTACAATAAACTGGCGGTTGTTTCTCTGTCAAAAAAACAGCCTAATCTGAGCTGGACAACGTTGCTAAGCGACTTAGGCGTAAAGGCCGATTCGGTCAACGTAGGACAGCCGGCTTATTATGACAAGCTGAACACGATGTTAAAATCGGTTTCCATCAATGATTGGAAAGTGTATTTAAAAGCTAATGCATTGACCAACTATTCAAATTTCTTAA
>JANXVQ010000306.1 GCA_025351545.1 Spirosoma sp. | reverse complement strand
CGATAGATAGATGAGCAAATTCCAGTACGAGCGGCACTACTGAACTAAGGCCCATCCCTGTCAGCATAGAAAGGCCCAGTAAACTAAAGGGATTCGTTACTGTTCGCAGGCGAGTGATGAGGCCAAATCCAATCAGAAATTGGGTGAGGATAACGTAATAAAGCGATAGGCTCATGGCTTGGACGTCTTGTAGTAAGCCCTGGCTGGCTGAGGGGTGTACGCGAAAAAATAGGGGTCATATTTCCTGAATTCAGCTAAAACGAGCGCACGATTTTGAGCTGTAATCGGCAGTAAGGTTAGCTGATTCTTCGATGCCCAAAACGTATAGGTAGCCCGGCGTATCAGCGAATCTGGATTGGTCATTTCGAGAAAATGGACAGATTTACCGAGGTGATAATACAGAACGCTCGGGTAAATCCAGGCATATCCTGTGGCAGCTCCCTGTCTGTAAGCCTTCCTGATGAGATAGCGCTGTGGTGGAATCAGGAGGTAATTCGTTGGTTTACAGCGCTGTCTAATTAAGTTCGTGTAGGTATAAGCCGCGCCGTATCCCGCCCGCTTCCTGCTTTCGATGTCGGTTCGTTTACCTAAATTCTGTCGCTGCTGATAAAAACTGTGAATGGTCGTATCCAGCCAGCTTTTGTTTTCCGGTAACCAGAGGAACAGTAAAACGAATAAACAACTCACCGTCAGGTAGACAAACTGCATTATCCAGAAGCGCCGGGTGCCCGTTGAAAAAAGTAATTTGTGAAGAGAAGCAGACCGAGATTTATACATGTTTAACGTAGCCTACGCTGTTGTCGATTGACTGGAAAACAGCTTTGCCGGGCGAAGATAAAGATCAAAAGTCTATCCAATTATCTGCATGACTGCTTTAATTCATCGGATTTGAAACAAAACAAACGTTATGTTTGTGTGTATATAACGACTTCTTATGCCAATACGAATAAACTAAGAGTTATGAATCGACGTAAACTACGCGTCAGCATCTCCACATGGACGTTTATAGTTCTGGCCGATAGTGTTGATGGAGTCCCTTTAGCGCAGGGTGTCGAACCGTATCGGGTAGTGGTTCCCGGCGAAAAAAACCTGCCCGCTGGATTCAGGAGGTGAAGTCAATTGAGGTACGATTTGCTAAATAAATAGACCCATGCAAGCTGGCATTTTCGGTCTTGTTAGAGGCAACAGATTTAGCCCGTTGATCTAAAAATTCTCGTTTATGAAAAAACTAATTCTTTGTCTACTGCTTTGTTTTCTAACGGTTCTGTCTCAGGCTCAACCACTACGGGTGGCGGTAGCGGCTAATGCACAATTTGTAATGGTCAAATTGAAGACCGCTTTTCAGAAAAAAACCGGCGTTGAACTGGAGACTATCGTGAGTGCTTCCGGTAAGCTTACCACACAAATTCAGCAAGGGGCACCTTATGATGTTTTTCTATCGGCGGATGTCGATTATCCGCAAACCCTGCACAAACAAGGACTGACGCTGAATGCGCCCGTTATTTATGCCTATGGGTCGCTCGTGCTCTGGACACTGAGCGACTTGCCACTATCTGCCGATTTAAAGGTGTTGTCAGACCCGGCTGTTCGCCATGTGGCTATCGCTAATCCGGCCACGGCTCCGTACGGCGAAGCGGCTGTCTCTTTCCTGAAACATAAAAAACTACTGGATCAGGTACAACCCAAAATTGTGTATGGCGAAAGCATTGCGCAGGTGAATCAGTATATTTTGTCTGGCGCGGCCGAGGTGGGCTTTACGGCAAAATCGGTGGTGCTGGACCCCGGCCTCACCAGGCGCGGGCACTGGGTCGATTTGCCAACAACGGGCTATTCGCCCATTGCGCAGGGCGTGGTTATTTTGAAACGGACCAGTCTTCCTAAAGAAGCCAGACAGTTTATTGAGTTTTTGCATAGCCCAACTGCCCGACGTATTTTACAGCAATTTGGTTACCGGGCACCGGCTTCCTGACTTACACCTATCATCTCATGCCCATCGACTGGGAACCCATCTGGCTAACCCTACGCTTAGCCGCTATCACCACTTTTCTGTTGCTCCTGATTGGCGTGCCGCTGGCCGGTTGGCTGGCATTAAGTCGATTTCGATTTAAACCGGTGGTCGAAGCCCTCATTAGTTTACCGTTGGTTTTGCCACCCTCCGTAGTTGGCTTTTATTTGCTGCTGGCATTCAGCCCGACCAGCAGTTTTGGTGCCTGGCTGTTGCGAACGGTTAACCTGCAACTGGTTTTTTCGTTTGAGGGCTTAGTGGTGGCTTCATTACTGTATAGTTTGCCGTTTATGGTGCATCCAATTCAGGCGGGTTTGGAAAACCTTCCCGTTTCCTGGCGGGAAGCTTCGTATACATTGGGTCAATCGCCGGTTAAAACGCTGTGGCGGGTTTTGCTGCCCAATGCCAGACCGGCTCTGCTAACGGGAGTTGTACTAACGTTTGCCCACACAATCGGCGAATTTGGCTTGGTATTAATGATTGGCGGTAATTTGCCCGGTCAGACCCGAGTCGCTTCCATTGCCATTTATGACGAAGTCGAATTATTGCATTTCGAAACGGCTCATGCCTACGCAGCCCTTTTGCTGGGCCTGTCATTTGCCATTTTATTGCTGGTTTACACTATCAATAAACGAGTAACGGTATGATTCACGTCGATGTCGTTATGCCACGGCTATTTGCCGAAGGGGCCAGTGATCTTCGGATACAGGTAGAGTTGACAACGGGTAGTCTGACTGCTCTGGTTGGACCTTCGGGTTCGGGTAAAACAACCTTGTTGCGGTTATTGGCTGGCCTCGAAACCCCTCAATCGGGGCGTATTGTAGTCGATGAAAACGTGTGGCTGGATAAAGATCAGGCAATAAACCTGTCGCCCCAGCAACGGTCTATCGGCTATGTTTTTCAGGATACAGCTCTATTCCCAAATATGACTATCCGGGAGAATATACAATACGCGGCCCCGAATGGCCAGCGAGCTTTTGTTGATGAACTAATTGAGGCTACAGGATTGGACCCGTTCGTAAATCAAAAACCAATCCGATTGTCGGGGGGGCAGCGGCAACGGGTAGCACTGGCGCGTGCTTTGGTTCGCCGACCGCAGTTATTATTGCTGGATGAACCGTTTGCCGCGCTGGATGCACAAGCCAGTCAGACAATAAGAGACGTACTCTTGACATTGCATCAAACCTGGGGAACCACAACACTGCTGGTCAGTCATCATGAAGCTGACGTAAAGGCGCTGGCCGACCGGGTTATTGGTCTGGTACAGGGGCG
>JANXVQ010000177.1 GCA_025351545.1 Spirosoma sp. | reverse complement strand
CCGTCAATTACCAGAGAACGCCCGTCGAAAATGCACTGGAGCTGGCCATTCATATCGAAGATGAGACTAGCTTGTCGGATAAACTGGCTGTATCGGCGGGACTGCGCTACTCACACTTTCTAAACCTGGGGCCATCCGTAGTCCGTCGTTATACAACTGGCGAAGTGCCCGACGCGACTACGGTTGTGGATTCTACGGTATTTGGCGCCGGTCAGGTAACCAAACAATACGGTGGTTTTGAACCCCGGCTGGGTTTGCGCTATGCGTTGACGCCCAACTCCTCCGTCAAACTCGGCTATAACCTGATGCGGCAGTATTTACAGGTAATTACCAACACGACTACGCCTTTGCCTACCTCGCGCTGGAAAACGGCTGATGCCCATATTCAGCCACAGGTGAGCCAGCTGTTTTCAGCGGGCTATTTTCTGAACTCGAAGAACAACATTTTTGAGTTATCAGCGGAGGTGTACTGGCGCAGTACACAGCACATTCTGGACTACAAACCGGGAGCCGATTTTTTGCTGCAACCGTATCCCGAAACGCAACTTTTGTCGGGCCGTAGTAAAGCGTACGGGATGGAGTTGATGGTATCCAGGAAAAAGGGTGAGCTAACGGGTTGGGTCAATTATACCTATGCCCGAACACTGAATCAGGTCAACAATGGTGCCGATTTTCAGCAGCAGATCAATGGAGGCAACTGGTATCGGGCCAACTACGATCGGCCGCACAGCGTGAATATGAGCCTGACCATTAATCAGGGGAAAACGCACAGTTTTTCGTTCAATTTCGTCTACAGCACGGGCCGTCCCTACACCGCGCCAGAAGGATTTATTCGGTATCAGGGCCGGACGTATCCGTACTACGACGAGCGTAATCAGTACCGCTTGCCCGACTATCACCGGCTGGATTTTGCCTGGAACATCTACAATCCCAGCCTGAAAAACCGACGCTGGCAGGGCCACTGGACCTTTACGGTGTATAATCTGTATGGTCGAAAGAATGTGTATTCAATTTTTTACCGTACTGAAGGACAGGCCACTAACCCGTATCGACTTAGCATATTTGGCGCCCCGATTCCTAGTCTAACCTACAATTTCGAGTTCAAATAAGTAGTCATGGCCCGTCAATGAATATAAATTCGATTACTTCTGCCGGACGCAGTGCTGGGAAATCCTTCACAGCTACACCATCAACATGTTCGATGACCAGTATACCAATGGTGGGCTGATAAGCCTACACAACGTGGCGCAAATTCCTTTTTATCAGCATGGGCTGTGCCTCGTCAGCGTTCGGCAAACCTTACTTACGAAGGATGCGTACCGGTACTTCAAATTGTTTCAGGATTAGGCCCAAAACATTGGCGGATTGGTGGATACACCCCATCGACCCTAATCGGTAATGTTCATAACCTGGCAAATTCCAGAGAAACGGTGGTGGTAAACCCGTTGGCTGGCGGGACTGAGAAACACCTAAAAAAAGCCCCGATTCCGATGGGAATTGGGGCGAATATTCGTCTGAAAAAATGGGTAAACTATTTTAGAATCGGTTCCAGGGCGGCCCGGTTTTCATTGAGCCAGTCGTGGATGTCGGTCACGATTTCGCGGATGCCGAGTTCAGGTTTCCAGCCTGTACGTGCCGTTACGTTTGTATTGTCAGTAATGTAAAGCCGGATGTCGGCGGTTCGGTTTTCGGTGACTTGCTTGATCGGGATAGTTTTGCCGGTTACTTCCTGACAGATCTTGGTTAATTCCTGCAAGGATGCGCTGCTTTCGTTGCCACCGCCTGCATTCAGAATCTCGCCATTTACTTTGTCCAGGTTGTGTAACTGCCAGTCGATCAGCCGGTAGAGGTCGGCAATGTGTAGCATGTCGCGGGTTTGTTTTCCCGTTCCGCCGTAGCCAATATAGGCAAGTGGCTGCTCGAAATAATGCTTGGCAATCCAAAGCACCATAACGCCCTGATCGACCTTGCCCATTTGCCAGGGACCCGTAATAACTCCACAACGATTGATGACTGTTTTCAGGCCATAAAACTCATTGTACTCCTGAATGAGCAACTCCGATGCCAGCTTGGTTGTGCCGTAAAGCGACCGGGCACCGTTGAGCGGAAAATCCTCGGCAATTCCTTTCGACGAAACACCCGGAACCAGTTGATTATCAGTTAGTACAAAGCGTGTATCAGCTTCGTCGAAATTTAGGGTTTCGATGGTTTTGATCGGATAAACGCGGCTCGTTGACAGAAAAATAAAGCTGGCCTTGTGTTTTAAGGCATAGTTGAGGCAATTGACAGTGCCAAACAGATTGGTGTTGATGAGGTAGTCGGGTGTACCGTCCAAACCAGCCAGTACCGATGGCTCCGCCGATGCTTCGATGACCGTATCAACCGCGGGCAGGGCGTCGAAATCTTCTTTGTTCCGAATATCGCCGTGTAGAAACTCAATGCCGGCCGCTTTCAGCCGGGCAAGGCTTAACTCCGACCCGCGTCGTTTCAGGTTATCGAGTGCAAATATTTGATACTGAGGGTAGTTTTTCTTCAGCGAAATAGCCAGTGACGAGCCAACAAATCCAGCTCCGCCGGTGATGAGAAGTTTCATATTTTGTAAAGAGCGAAAAAGTAAAAGAGCAAAAGAGTGGCTGGCGCATCAATTTCGCTCTTTCACTCTTTCGCTCTTTCAATATTTACGTAGTAATGCGTTTGAGCTGGACGTTTTCGACCGGGCGAATAACAAGCGGCACTTTCTCGACCTTAACCGAACTGCTGTCCAGTCCGAACCAGCGATCTTCGGGCGTGGTGAAACCTTTAATCGTGAAGTAAATATTCATGATCATGCGTTCGCGGGCGGGGAGTTCATTCTCGAATGACAGAAATTTCTCCAGAACGACAAACCGGAAATCACCAATTACATTTTGTCGACTGAGTGATTCGTAGCGGCTGGTTATATCCACTTCTTTGTTTTTTACCATGTCTTCGATCACCTTGCGGAAGAACAGATTAATACGTTGTTCAACTCGGAACCCTAATCTGAAGGTCACTTTGTAGGCATCGTCGGGAGCAATGGTGTTCACTTTATATTCCATTGTATAGGGATCATCGGTGGTATCGACGTGAACGAACCAGTAAATGTCAGCGCGTTTCGGACGTTTCTGGAAGATTGAATAAATGATTTTTGATTCAATTTCCGACTGTCGGGCGGCATTGCTCATGAACACGATGTGCGTAGCATATTTCGGAATACTTATGTCGCGGCTGAGTTCTTTAATGGCCTGTGTATACTGATCGATTCGGACGTATTCTGTCAGACGAAGTTTGATCTGGAATGCCTGTAGCCAGATATACATGACCCCGGCAATGGCGGCCCCAATCAATACTGATACCCAGCCACCATGTGGGAACTTGATAAGGTTGGCCACCAGAAAACACCCTTCGATGCCGAGATAAACTATCAGGAACAATACTACCCACCACGCCTGATACTTGTGCGTGTAGAGATAATATGACATGAGTAAGGTGGTCATGAGCATCGTCAGGGTAATGGCCAGTCCATAGGCTGCTTCCATATTCGACGACTCCCGAAAATAAAGCACCACCCCCACGCACCCCGCCCAAAGTAACAAATTAACGCTTGGCACATAAAGTTGCCCTTTTTGAAGGCTTGGATACCGTAGCACAACTTTTGGCCAGAAATTAAGACGAATGGCCTCGCTAATGAGTGTAAACGACCCGCTGATAAGGGCTTGACTGGCAATAACGGTGGCAGCTGTTGCAATGACAATGCCGATCGTCAGAAACCAGGGCGGCATTACTTCATAGAACGGAATTCGATCTTTTAGTGTCTGCCCCTGCATACTCACAAGCCAGGCACCCTGGCCAAAGTAATTGAGTATCAGGCATGATTTGACAAATATCCAGCTAACCCGAATATTTGACCGCCCACAGTGGCCCATATCGGAATACAGCGCTTCTGCACCGGTAGTGCAGAGGAAAACCGAGCCTAAAAGCCAGAAACCACCCGGATACTCGGATAGTAGCCACCAGGCATAGTATGGATTGGCCGCGGCCAGAATACCCGGAGCGTGAGCAATCTGAATGATGCCGAGCGCACCCAGCATAACAAACCACACGAGCATGATAGGCCCAAAAGCCGTACCAACTACATTGGTTCCAAAGACCTGAATCAGGAAGAGAATCGTTAAAATCGCGATAACGATCTCAATGATTTGCAAATGGGTAATGGCCGGGTAGAGTAGCCTTAGTCCCTCAACTGCAGATGAAACCGAAATAGGGGGCGTGATAATACCATCGGCCAGTAGGGCCGCCCCACCAATAATAGCCGGGAGTGTGAGCCAGCGTACGTGCCGGCGAACCAAGGCATACAGTGCGAAAATACCTCCTTCTCCACGATTGTCGGCCCGTAAAATCAGGATAACATATTTAACGGTTGTTTGGAGTGTTAGTGTCCACAATACACAGGAGAGGGCTCCACGAACAACATCGGCTCGAATAAGGTTATTTGGCCCAATAATAGCCCGGAGTGTATATAAAGGCGACGTACCAATGTCGCCGTAGATAATACCCATTGCTACTAGCAGACCTGCGGCCGTAACGGTATCTATATGTTTTTTGTCTTCCATAAAATAGGCTTTCGCCTTTTTGTTCTACGTACGGGTCAAAACGGCCCAAAGATAACCGATGTTTGGCTTCATTAACGTTAAGTTAATCGAAAGTTATACGACATAAAAAGCCCCAAAAAGCGGGCCAGAGGTTGATAACAAACTTATTTAGCTAGTAAGTAATACCTGTCAGAGTTCACTATTGTTAAGGTAGGTATATGCTGTCAGCATACAGTATACGTCATGAAAAAGTCATTACGGCTTATCTGATACCCTTTCTCAGACAGGCCCTATACCTGAAATTTAATCAGTCAAGAGAAAGGGATGATGCCACATTAGCGCTATAAAACCAAAGTATCAGTTGAGACGTACATATTAGAGTTGTTGCAGGGGTGATATTCAATTCGTTATAGTTCCTAAAATGAGTTAATTTTATGCCATGAACTTCTCAACCACTAACTTACGAACAGACCGTCATTGGCGCTCAGCTACCGGACTTGACCAGAAACGATTTCAA
>JANXVQ010000143.1 GCA_025351545.1 Spirosoma sp. | reverse complement strand
AAGGAGCCAACTTTAGGGCCGGTCTGTCCGAAACGGGCATTTTCGGCTGCTATACTCAAGTCGCAAACCACGTGTAGTACGTGCCCCCCCCCGATAGCGTAACCCGCTACCATTGCGATAACCGGCTTTGGAATACGTCGGATTTGCATTTGCAGGTCCAGTACATTCAGGCGGGGCACTTTGTCTTCGCCCAGGTAGCCACCATGACCCCGAATGGACTGATCGCCACCCGAACAAAAGGCTTCGCCCCCTTCGCCCGTTAGAATGACAACGCCCACGCGCTCATCCTGCCGGGCCAATTCCATCGCTTCCGACATTTCGGTGACGGTTAGCGGAGTAAAAGCGTTGCGTTTATGCGGCCGATTGATACTAATTTTAGCTATTCCTTCGTAGTAGCTGAACAGAATTTCCTGGTATTCCTTGATCGGTTCCCAGGGGTAGTTGCTTTGCATAAATAATGAGTAAAAGAGCGAAAAGGTGAAAGAGCGAAAGGTTCTGCATCAGTCAACTCCCGCTGCGGCACTCTTTCGCTCGTTCACCCTTTCACTCATTAAATGAAACTTCGTGATAAAATACGTCCCAGGTATGGTCGGCCATCATGCGGACGGTAGCCAGACAGCGTTCAAATGGAAACTTGCGTCCCCACTCGGTTGGGCCGATCATTGACAGAACATCGGTACTGTTGGTGCCTTTGCGCTGGTAAAAATAATAGGTGTGACCCACCACTGGCTCAAAGCCCATGTGGGCCGAATAAATTCGCTCCGACACCTCAACACGGTGCCGTATGGCAGTCGCCTGCTCGGCCAGCAGTTGCATTTGTTTATACAACTGGCTCAGTTGCATATCCGTTTGCTCACGCATGGCAGCTACGGCCCTGCCCGTAATCTTCCCTTTGTCTTCGGGCCGGATTACGGCACCACCCGCCGTGTGGGCATAAGCCAGCAGGCCCGGTGCTTCAGCAACTTTATCCGGCGAAATCGGATTGATGAACACTTTCGCTTCTTCCATACTTGTTAGTTGGGTAACTGCCCGACAAACGTCTTTGTTTGCTGTCGTTGAATGACAAAAAATAACGCATATTTACACCCAAAACGGGCATATCACCACAAAAGTACGCTAAAACCGTTATGGAAACCACCCTTTACCCAATGGACAATGCGGCAATGCCCCGCCACGAATTCTTTCGTCTTGTTGGCACCAGCATTGGCGTTATTCTTTTAACGCGTTGTACGGCTGGTTGTTCAAGACAAGGCAATGAAGACCCAACACCGAGCCAGAAGATTGATTTTACGCTTCGTTTAGATGATAAAATCAACGAAAACCTGCTCGTTAAAGGTGGTTATGTGGTTGCCGATAATATTATTATTGCCCAAACAAAAGATGGGAAGTATGTGGCCGTTTCGGCCAAGTGTACTCATCAGGGAACGATATTGACCTATAAATCAGTTGAAAACCAATTCTATTGCCCACTCCACCTGTCCCGTTTCGATACGGCGGGGAAAGTGATTGTTGGGCCGGCCACGTTACCCCTTACTGTGTATTCGGTCGATTCCAACTTTAGCGCCGGGACAATACGAGTGCATAATTAAAGTATGACGCTTTACCCCGCTTATCCCGACTCCTGGCCGACTTCCAAAACGCCTTACGAAGAGGATGCGCTGGTTTTTTGCCGGGCCTGGCTGTCGGGTCAGTCGATATTCACATTATACACATCCGGTTCGACAGGAACGCCCAAGCCGATTCAGCTTACACGAGCGCAGATGCGAGCCAGTGCGCACCTGACGGGCCAAACGCTTGGTTTACAGACGGGAGATGCTGCGCTGGTTTGCCTGAACATTCGCTATGTAGCAGGCATTATGATGCTCGTTCGGGGGCTGGAACTTGGTCTGCCCATGACGATTATCGAACCATCTGGTAATCCTCTGGTAAGTTTTGACCCCCTCACCGACCGCTTTGCCTTTACGGCTCTTGTGCCGCTTCAGGTACAGACCATCTTAGAGTCTGGCACCGATAAATTGCCGATTCTGAACGACATGAAAGCCATTCTTGTGGGAGGAGCCGCTACAAGTCCGGCTCTGGAACGGTCGTTGCAAATTATTACGTCCCCTATTTATGCGACGTATGGAATGACCGAAACCGTTTCCCACATTGCGCTCCGGCGACTTAATGGCCCTCGCACCAGCGAATTATTTACGGCCCTTACCGGCGTTACACTTGGCACCGACGAGCGAAGTTGTCTTCATATCACCTCAGCCGCCACAAATTTTGACCGTGTTCAGACCAACGATGTGGTCGACCTTATGGCTGACGCCAACGGCAGGAGCGCGCAATTTCGATTACTGGGTCGGGCCGATCGGGTTATTAATAGCGGGGGCGTTAAAGTGCAGCCCGAGCAGGTTGAGCAAGTGATTCAGAACGTATTAGCAACAATTGATTCGGACGTCGACAGGCCAGCCACACGCCTTTTCGTAGTGGGCTTGCCGGATGAACGGCTAGGGCAGCGAATCGTGGTTTTCAGAGAGAAACTGCCAATCAATAAGGAACAGTGGCTACGCGTGCAGGAAGCCATTCGGGAACAGTTGGGGCCATATGCGGTGCCAAGAGAAGTCATTACTGTGGCCCAGTTTGCTGAAACACCCACCGGCAAAGTGGATCATAAGGCGACAGTAGCGCAAATCCGCTAACTTTGCCGGACTTGTTA
>JANXVQ010000095.1 GCA_025351545.1 Spirosoma sp. | reverse complement strand
GTTAATAGCATAGACAGCACACCAAACCTGTAAATCAAAAACAGTTAGTCTATTATTTCAAACTGCAATTTAACCAGATTCGCATAGATACCGTCTTCCTGATTCGCCAACTCGTCATGTGTACCCGACTCAGCAATCTGTCCTTCACGCATGACGTAAATCATATCCACTTTACGGATGGTTGCCAATCGGTGAGCAATAATAATCGTTGTGCGGTTTTGCATCAGCTTGTCCAGTGCTTCCTGCACCAAACGCTCCGATTCGGCATCGAGCGAACTCGTTGCTTCATCCAGAATGAGAATAGCCGGATCTTTCAGGATGGCCCGCGCAATGGCAATTCGCTGCCGCTGACCACCCGACAATTTAATACCCCGTTCGCCCACAATTGTCTGTAAACCTTCAGGAAATGACTCGATAAATTGGAGCGCATTGGCTTTCTGAGCCGCTTCGCGTATCTCAGCTTCCGTTGCGCCAGGTTTACCATATTGAATATTTTCCAGAATCGTCCCGCCGAACAACATCACTTCTTGCGGCACCACCGCAATATTTTTTCGTAGTTCGGTCACGTTAATGCCTGATAAGTCGCGCCCATCAATCGTAATCTGGCCACCGCCGAGGGGATAATACCGCAGCAGCAATTGAACGATCGTTGACTTTCCGGCTCCGCTCTGGCCAACCAGCGCAATTTTTCGACCGGCGGCTACATCGAGCGAGATGCTTTTCAACACCGATATGTCGGGGCGGGATGAGTAGGAGAATCGAACATCTTCGAAGCGAACATGACCATGTACGGGTACAAACAGAGGCAATTCTTCTTCAGCATTTACTTCGGATGGCTCCTCAAGAATTTCCAGAATTCGCTCCGATGCCCCAATAGTCTTTTGTAATTGAGCGTATAAATCGCCCATACCACCAACAGAGCCGCCAATAAACGTCGTGTAAACAATGAATGTCAGCAAGTCAGCGAACGGCATTTCTTTTGACATTACCAGTGAACCGCCGTACCAAACCACGCCAATAATACCACCGAAGAGTGCAAAAATGATGAACGAGACAAATATGCCCCGAAACTTCGCTGCGTGCAGGGCCGTACCGACCACCAGTTGTAAAGCGGTCCCATAGCGGTTAATTTCCAGTTTTTCGTTTGTGAACGCCTTCACAACATTTATTGACTGAAGCGTCTCCTCAACAATTACATTCGCTTTAGCCAGTAGGTCCTGAGCCTGCTTCGACAGTCGACGAATGAAGCGACCAAAAAACATGGCTGCCACAATGATAACCGGAAACGTTGCCAGCATAAACAGTGTCAACTTCCAGGAAACGTAAAAAATAATAGCCGTGCCAATCGTAAGCGTACCGATCTGGCGGAATAACTCGGCGATTGTCAGCGTAAGTACATCCTGTAGCTGTGAAATATCGGACGAAATGCGGCTGGTTAATTCGCCCACGCGTCGTTGCTCAAAAAACGGGATCGGCAGGGTAATGATTTTGCTATAAGCTGCCCGGCGCACATCGGCCATTGCCCGCTCGCTTACCTGCGAGAAGAAATAAATCCGAAAGAACGAAAAGATGGACTGCGCAATTAGAACGCCCACAAAAAACAGCGTAACCTGGTTCAGTGTAAAGGCCGACTTTCCTTGAATAACGCTCGTAATCTGCCCGATGAGCAACCCGAAACTCATCGTTGTACCCGTCGATAAGATCAGAAACAAAAATCCAATTGTATATTGAACCCGGTAGGGTTTCACGAACCGGAATATGCTCAGGGCTTTTTTGACCCCATCACGGCTAAACTTCTTTTTATCTTCTTCATTGGCTTCTTCGCCAAAATTTCGTCCTTGTTTTGCCATTGTTTTTTTTGTGTCTGACGGTCGGCCGCAGCCGTTCTTAAACCTGACATTAATACGTGGTGTCTGACGGTCGGCCGCAGCCGTTCTCAAACCCGACACTACGTATGAGAGACCGGTACTGTTGTGTCTCTACTTTTGTCCTTTATAACCCGACTGCTGAAAAATCTGCCGCGCGTCGGCATTGTGCATTAGTTCTGAAATACTTACGCTACCATTTTCATCGTGATACCGGCCAACAATTCGCCAACCCACCCACCGGCCGATAGCACCGGGGCAAGCCTGACCGATTTCGGCGGTAAAGGGCCGTTCGTTCAAATATCGCTGTTTTATGGCGGGATTTGTTTGGTACAATAGCTGATTATCAATAAAATGCCCCCAAACGGCATCCTGCGCATTAAACGTTTGGGTCAGTTGTTTGTCTGAATACCCAATGACCAAACTATCAGCAGCTTCGGGCAGCATTGTTTTTGTAAATACGTAGCCTTTGCCATAATAAACCATGTCGACCAGCATCGTTTGGTCGGTCCGGTTCGTGGCATTGTATTTGTCAGATATAGCAAAGACGATAGCTGGAGCGATGTACTCTTTCTGGTATCGGCGCAGAATATATTGCGGAAACTCCTGGCTGGGTGGATGGTATTTAGCTTTCGGCCCGGCAAAATAGTCGAGACCAATAACGATAAGACTATCTGTGATAACTAAATCCGGACCAAGAAAGCCCGTTACAATTGTAGCAACTTTTGGTGCCTTGAAATCGGGAAAGTCTTTTTTAATGTTCGTGAAGGCTTCGGACAATTGGTTGCGCAGGTCGGTCATATCGCCATACTCGGCCTGAATTTGTGCATTAAGCTCGTTGAGTGCCGGGTTATTGGCCCGGTTGGTCAATTCCCGAACGAGTGCCGTATCATTTCCGGCTCCATTCGCGTTAAAGTACAATTGAGACACAGCCTGATTTCGGTTCAGAAAAGCCCGAACGCTATCGGGTGATTTATCGAAAAAGAGTTGTCGATCAAGTCGGATAATAGTAACGTCTTCGTTTTTAGCACACGAAGCCAGCAAAAAGAAACAAAAGAGGCCTACAATGGCCGACCATATTCGCATGAAAATCACGTGTTTTCAATATAGAAAACGTGCAAAATTATGAAAAAAGTTGCAGGGTTCGCATTGATTTTGGTTATGTTGGTCGTTGGCTGCGGTTGGGCACAGTCTACATCGCCCGCACTATACCAGATGAGAACGAAGGAATCGAGCGTTACAGAAAAGCGGTTCCGCAAAATATTGGGCAATAATTATGATGGACAGGACAAGAATCGCCAGGCTTACGATGATGATCGTAAGCGCAAACGACGTCAGCAAACCACAACGAATCAGACCGACAATAATGGCTATGGTTCCGGTCCCGATTATGCCTGGCCCCATCACCTGATTGAAATGGGCATTCGGTTTGCTCCCTCGCTTGATGTTAATACGGCCGCAGGAACGGGAAGCTATGCCGGTTTCCGTAATAACGGCGCGGGTGTTCGAATGAGTGTTGGCCCAACACTGGATTATTTCTTCTTCAAAAATCGCTACGCGTTCAGTACGGGACTTTGGTATACCATCAAGCGGTCAGGTTTTCAGATGCCCGGTACCTTTGGGTCAAGCCAGTGGAATCCTGGCGCACCCGAAAAGGAATCTATTTACAATTTACAGTATCTACAAATTCCCGCAACGGTGAAATTGTTTGCCAATAACATCGCACCCAACATGCGATTGTATGTACAAACAGGCGGGCTGTTCAGCATAAAATTAGCCGAAAAAGCCTTAGAAGAAGCTCGAAACGGTCTCTATACGGCAGAAAGTGGTGGCGGTCGCCGACAGTATGGTTTCGCCGACATTGAATTATTACTTGGCGCTGGTGTCCAATATAAAATCAACCAGAACAATGCATTTAACATCGGCATGAGTTATCAACGCGGCTTAATCAATGTCATGCGAACTAGTGAACTGACATCCAAAAACCGAGTTATCGCGCTGGAATTAGGCTTTAAATTTTAAACGGTCCAAACAGGCTCCGGCTGTTTGAATCTCATCAGGTATCTACTATCAAACAGCCG
>JANXVQ010000093.1 GCA_025351545.1 Spirosoma sp. | reverse complement strand
GCAAGTGGTGCGGCAGCGGACCCATGTTATCAAAAAACTTCGAGTACATCGGCCAGGCACCATGCTCATCCCACAAACGGTCGCCGATCAATTCGCCTTTCAGCTCGCTCACGGCGTCTTTCAGCAGAAACTGAACTTCCTTTCCGTCATCATTGAAAACGACATGGCTCAAGCCTTCATTTTCGCTTGTCAACGGACCATTTTGGGCGGGTGTCGTTGAGGAGAACCAGCGTTCGTCGATGCCGCCACGCTCGCCACCTAAAACATAATAATCGTCCGGGTGAAGTTTAATTCGACGGCCCGGCACACAAAACGACCGGGGAACCCAGGTTGGGGTCAGCCGCAAAACTCCCTTTCCGTGCTTTAATGCTTTTTCTATTACACTTAGTTTTTCCGTTGTTTCCATAAGGGATTTATTAGTAGTCAGCTACACATGTATTGTCAGAAAGTCGCTGATCGCTGTTTTCTCGTTTAAGATTTCAATATCTAGATCGTAGGTTCGGGTTTCGCCCGGCTCCAAAAAGATGAGCGTATTCTGCTCACGAGCTTTTGCCTGTCCAATTAACTGATTGGTAGCGGGTTCCAGACCTGTCACATATTCTCCTTTCCCCCAATGCTGCCAATTGATTAACCAGGGCAATTGCGCTTTCCGAAACCGTAAGGCCATCGCAATGCCAAGGCCAGCATTATACAATCCAGCCGTACAGACGCCCGAACTATTGGGAAGTGCGTCAACAGAAGCAACTGCTTCGCCGGTGCCGCTATGCGTATCCAGCGGAGCGGGGCATTTACGAAAGTTGTTTCCCTCCCGAAAAATGTCAGCATTGATACCGCCTTCCCGCGCCTGCCAATTTCCCTGCCAGATAATATCGGTCCCTTCATCGACCAAAGGCCACCCGAAATTGAAATGGTAAAGCAGCATGTGCGGGGTTGGGATATTGCCCCGATTTATAACTTCGTCATGAATCCGAATGAAGGGCTGTCCAAGTGTGCCGGATATTGTTCGTCTTAATTCCAGACTGGGACCAAATATTTTCGTTTCCTTCATTATGCCGGTGATGCTCATTTCCAGTTTACCCGCTCTTGGGTCAGGCTGGATAATGGATTCGATTTCGGCCGGGCAATTGCTTATTTGTCCATGTAATCCTCGCTCGCCATAGGCATCCTGTTCGGGGCCACCCACATGCGACAGCCCGCAAGTTGTCAGTAAGCCTCCGCCAAATGTCCGTAGCCAGTTAGCTCCCTTGTCCGAAAAAGGCTGGGGTGGCGTAATGCCCGTATGACTAAGCCAGGCCAGACTATGTTGATTGTAGAAGGCATCGGCAATGTCCATTGCGCGATCAATGACTACTTTATAACGCAGGCCCGTTCCTGTATTTATCCAGGCAACCCTCGTGCCTCGCCCGGTGCCATTATCTAATATCGACGTCTCTATTCCGCCGATCTGGGTATGATTCGATACTTTATCTATCCAGGATTGTTGAGTCAAGACTGTTTTCAATTATTATCGGCCAATGCCGGTTTAACCTACCAAGGGATAGATGACAAGTTTTTCGGGACAGGATTACAGGATTCTGTTTGAAAGAAAATCTTGTAATCCTATCCCAAAAAAACACTAATTTCATTACAACTGCTTCAGCATCAGGTTTCGGTACTGCACTTTCATGGGTGGACCAACGTGCACCTGTACACCTATTAGGCCTTTGTCTTTTCTGTTAACAGCGTCATCATCCGTAACATCACTCATCAGTACATCATTGATATAGTGTTGCAGATGATTACCTTTTACGACCAAATGAAATGTATTCCAGTTTTCAGATTTAATTAATGTCTTTAGTGAATCTGAACTCCCCAACGACCCAACCACTGTTAATCCGGTCCAGGCATTGTTTTTAACATTTGCCCTTACCTCTTCTGGCGTCATTGGGCCAGCGGGTGCTTTTATGACTGTCTTCTGGCCACGGTAGGCCAGCGTTGTCCGCTTGCGTTCTTCATAATTCTGTCCTGTATATCGGTTTTTACCGTCGATATCTTCCTGATAGCCTTTTAATGCAAACGGAACATCGGTTAGCTGTTCGCTCCGGTAGTTAATTCCTGAATTACCCTCGCTGGTGATGTTGAACTCGCCGGTAAACTCAAAGTCACCAGGTTCACCACCACGCCAGATAACAAAAGAGTTGGTTTTCAGCAATGTAGCGGGCGTAATCTCACCGACCAGATTACCATTTTCTACCCGCCAATAGGTTGGATCACCATCCCAGCCTTTAAGCGTTTTACCATCAAATATCTGAACAAAGCCATCTTTTGAGGCCTTCTTATTTTGTGCCATGCAGGCAGGATTTATACTGATAGTCAGGGCGACTGCCAGTATAAATCCTATCTGAATTTTGGCATTCATTTTTTCAAACATGGTACGCTATATTTTCTTAATTCTTAACTTATTTTCCTTTCGATGTAGCATCAGTGGCTTTATACACATCATTATTCTGATTTCCACCAGCTTTCAAATAAGCAATCAGATCTTTAAGTTCAGCAGGATTCAAGCTATTAATCAGGCCCGGAAGCATAATTGAAACGGTCGAGTTTTTCTTCGAGACAACATCCTTCTTTGAGATTTTGCGAAGATCGTCTGCGGCAAATGGATTTTGCGAAATTGAATAGCCACTCTTGTCCTCATTGACCAAACGACCCAGTACAGACTGACCATTTTTTAATGTAAAAATGCTAGATACGTACTGATCCGAAATAGCTTTGTCTGGATTGATAATGGCCTCTAATATATCTTTATTAGAGAAACGAGTACCGAGTTGTGTTAGATCGGGGCCAATATCTCCCCCTTGCCCACCCATGGAATGGCAGCGGCTACACAGAATAGCCGAATAAATTTTCTGGCCTGTAGCAAAGTCCCGGCTTCCTAATCCGCTATCGACAACAGCGACTGCCTTATTGAGTTCCCAACGACGACCGGGTCCTTTTGGGGAGTAGTTACTAACAAAATCGTTACCAGATGCGGTCAGCAAATCGGCTCCGGATAGTTTGTTGTATTTCTCAAACTGATCTTTTGGTACGTGTGCCAGCGCTAGTTTACGGGCTCTATCAATGAAACCAACATAGCTTCGTCCGCCTTGAAATTTGAACGCACTGGCAAACCATGTGAAATATTTGTTCCGAAGTTCCGGTGTCCAGCCAGTATCCTCCCGACTTAACATAACCGCATAAAAAGTCTGTTGCAGGGGTGGGACTTTCGCCAACATACTGGCGATGTCCAAACCATATTGCGGATTGCGAAGAATAAGGTCAGATGAGGCCGTGGACGTTTCGAGGCCAAGGTCTTTGCTACCAGCTTCGTCTTTTATGTCCATTAGGGCCAGTGTTTTGTTAACCACACCCGGTGCTTCCAGAGCAATCAAAACTTTACTAAGTCCCCGATTCATCAAGGCCGTTTTGGCTGGATAGTGCGGGTTCAGGTAAGCAATCGTTTTTTCTCTATCAGCGCCTTCAGGCATACCCATTCGCAGGAAAACCAGTTCGAACGCACGACATAGATCAAATTGCTGCGACTCTGGCAACTGATCGTATTTTATGGTCAGCAGTGAGTTCAGCAACTTACTTTTCTGAGTGGCATCACCCTGCCGGGCAAGCGCAATAGCCGATTGTGTCAGGCGTTGCGGATCGGTTTCAGTAAATACACGATCCTGCCATTGAGCTACAGGTTGGTGCTCAACCGCAATTCGGGCAGCATACCGGACAAAGCGGTCGGGATTGTTCAGGTTAGGCCAGGCAGCGGCAATAGCGGCAGGATTAGCGCCCTGATGATATTGCTCCAGCTGCGTTCTGAGTTGATGTTCTTTTGTGATAACGGGGGCCTTGGCAACAGGCGTCACCGATTCGGTGCCAGTGTACGTAACCCGATACAAATCCGACTCCAGTCGGCGACCGCCAGTTAAGAAATAAAGGGCGCCATCAGGGCCGAACATACCATCGGTTAGTGGCAGCGGTGACCCCGAAATAAATTCTTCCCGCTCCGCTTCGTAAGTTGACCCTTTAGGCTTCAGATGGAGCGAGTAAATGATCCCGAAACTCCAGTCGAAGGCAAATAGCGACTGACGATAACGCTCGGGGAATCGGGCGGTACTTCCATAAACAAGGTTCGTTGGTGATCCCTGACCAATGTTCAAAACGGGTGGCAAATTGTCTGGACTTGCTGGCAACCACTTGCCATTACCCGTACGCCAGCCAAATTCTGCTCCGCTGGTAACATGACAAATGCGGGTTGGCCGATACCAGGGCAAGCCGAAATCCCACTCCATGTCAGAATCATAAGTAAACATATCACCTGCTTCATTGAAGGCAATATCAAATGCATTTCTAAAACCAGCACCCATCAGCTCCCATCGCTTTCCTTCCGGATCAACATTGGCCACCCATCCGCCGGGGGCCATTCGATTGTTAGCATGGCCGCGTGGGTCTTTTATTTGCGGGAACAGGTTATCTTCTTTCCAGTTAGAAGGCAGGCGATAGGCATCCATTTCCGGCACGTCGGTATGATTTCCGGCAATGATGTATAACGATTTCTTATCGGGTGAGAGTTTTATACTGTGGGGGCCATGTTCGCCCGGTTCCCCTTTCAGTGCTTTTAGTAAGGTTATTTTATCGAACTGGTCGTCGCCATTGGTGTCTTGCAAGCGGTAGAGACCACTGCCTTTGCTGAAGTTTTTGTTTTCCCAGTTGTTCACCATCACATACAAGCTGTTAAAGGCATACAATAAGCCCTGTGCATAGCCCATACCAACAGTTGTGTCACCCGGTGCAACAACGCCAATCGCTAATTTTTCTATTTTAGGTTGAGCGCCGGAACCAATCGGCGGCAGTTCGAGCCGGTATAAAAAACCATATTGATCCGACGTGATCATTCGGCCTTTATCGTCAAATGCCATGGCCACCCACGAACCTTGCTTATTGTCGGAGGGGCTATATAGATGCTCAGCCTTAAAGCCGGGTTGAAGCTTTAGCTTATCAAGTTTTGGATTATCGCCTTTGGTAATCACTGAGTCTGCTCCCTGCATACTAATCCAGGACGTTCCAATGAGAGCGAACGCAGCAACAGTCAGGAGTAATTTGGCTGGTTTGTACGTAAAAAACATAGTACTATTGAGTAAGTTAGTTAGTATCAATGCCTTGTCGGGCTATCAACTTAAAAACGCGCTGTAACCTGCCCATACAAAGCAGGAAATAGTGGCGATATACCGACTTTTTATCTATGAATAGATAGGTGAAAAAATAGAAGCAGAGCCGAGACGATTCTGCTTCTAGATAACCAACCTTGATTTCACAAAAAAGTCACAAAATTCATCTCTTCTTATGGAAGAGAAAATTGCGGTTAGAGCAATATATTCGTTCAATAAATCGGCTGTGTGTCGAAAGCCGACTTAAGGTAAAATCAGAAATATGGTGTCAAAGCCGACTCAACCGCTGGCAGACCGTAGTAATCATCTAAAACGGTGAAAGCATTCGGTGGGGGAACAGCTCCTTTGGGGAAATAATAATTCGATGGATTAGCTTTCACCCGGGCTCCATAAGCGGTAATGATCTCTTTAACGCGACCCGTTCTCACTAAATCGAACCAGCGTTTGTTTTCGAAGGCCAGTTCAACCCGTCTTTCCTTAAAAATAGCCTCGCGCATATCGGCCTGCGCTGATGCTGTTGTAGCGGCCAGGCCCGCACGAGTCCGCACCTGATTTATGTAAGTAGCCGCGTCTCCAGTTTTCCCCTGCTCATTCAATGCTTCAGCCAAAAACAAGAGCACTTCCGAATAGCGATAAACATGCCAGTTGGTGCCGGTATTGTTGTGCAGGGAATGGGGACGGGCAAACTTTTTGATGTAT
>JANXVQ010000079.1 GCA_025351545.1 Spirosoma sp. | reverse complement strand
GTTTCCTTCGATGAGGGCAAGACCTGGCCAATAAAAAAGCTTATGACTGATGGAAAAGAACGCTACCTCAACGGGGGTGCCTGGACTGGGGCGTTTGAAATGGATGCTACCCATGCTGAGCCTAAGGGGTATCTGGCCATGACCCAAACACCCGACAATATAATTCATCTGGTGAGTAGTAGCGTTCATTATCAGTTCAATCTGGATTGGCTCAAACAGCCGACTCCGGCTGTAAACGGTGGTTCTATTAGTAAGAAAAACTGATGGTTTAAGGAAGCAGGGCTTGCCCGCTCCGGCGCACCGGTTGCGACTCTCAAAATCTGGTTTGTTCGGTTTTAAGAAGCCTCGCAGCGTCGGTTATTAGTAACCGACGCCACTCAGATAGAGCATTTTCAAGAATTTCCTCATTTTGGATATAACCATAAGAGATTTGACTATTTCCTTTTCCGGCAGCTTTCTGGCCTTTGTTGTGTTAGTTTATAATTCACAACTTGATTGGAAAACGTTGTGAGTAGCATTAAAAAAGTCTAATTAGGTAGCCAGGGGTTAGTTGTTCCAGCAATAGGACTTGGTTGTATGGGCATGACAAAGATTGCCGGTGCTGGTATTAATGGCAAGGCCGACGAAGCCGAATCAATAGCGACTATTCATCGTTCGTTAGAGTTAGGTTGGTTTCATAAAAGACAAGGCGCTGAAAATGGAATTATTGACCAAACTTGACCATCGAAAAATAACCTTTTGGAAAGACGAAATTCCACACCAGGGATTACACGATAGACGAATCAGGGTTTTTGTTTTTGGATGCGACATACAAGAAGTTTTTGACCTCCAGAAAAAGTACAGTATCTGACAGTAATTACGGTCAGTCGTACACAGGAACACTCTATTCGTTCATTAATTTGAGGATATCCTGCCAGATGGCATCAGCCATACTAGGCCGTTTGGCATCGCTATCGGCTACTTGACCGGTTTTATTGATCAATATGTAGCGGGGGATACTTTTAATATCAAAATACTTAGCGGTTCGCGAAAGCCAGCCGCCTTTCGACCAACCCTGCTCGCCCGGTAACTGGAGGGTGTTGAGCGCTTTCTTCCAGGCTGCTTCGGTATCGTCGATGGACAGGTAGAGAAATACAACCTGCTCTTTCTGCTTCTTGGTCAGTCGTTCGTGAAGTTGTCTGGAAAATGGAAACTCGGCCCGACATGGGCCGCACCAACTGGCCCATACGTCGAGGTAAATAACTTTTCCTTTAAAATCATCGAGCGTAACGGATTCGCCGTTTTGATTGGCAAACGAGAATACGTTGGGGTCAACGGGTTTCTTTTTATCGGCAACCGCTACAACGGGCTCGTCTTTTCTGGACATTGCTTCCCCACAGCGGGCTTTTACAACCGCGACATACTCTGCCGAGCTGGGCGTTTTGCCGAGTATCCCGAACACATCCCGAACCGAAGAAGGCGTCGCCTTGTCGCAGTTTTCGACCAGCAACCGGGCCAGTGCATATCGATAAGGCTTGCCGGTGAGGTGCTGATTGGCAAACGTGGCCTTGTCGGTCATGCTGTTTTGAATATCCGTAGGCGTGTATTTTACGAAATTTCGAGCCTTCGAGTTAAAGTAGGTGACGTAAAAAAACAGGAAATTCCGGTACGGTTCGGCAGGCAGGACCGTTTCATCGTTCACCGGCAGGGTAGCCAATTCCTCCACCATAATCGACGGGAGGGACATCAGGCTTGATAGGGTTGCCTGGGTATTTCCCCGAATGATGGGATAAGCTAGCAGCAAGTGCCAATAATTCCAGCGGATGCAAGCCTCGACGTATTTATTGAACGCTGCCGAAAACTGACTGGCCTGCGGATACGATTTGTAAAAAGCCGACTGGGCTTTTCGGGTATCGAAAAGCCCCATTTCCCACGCATCGAGTCCCGTAGTCTGAAGCTTGGCATACTGGCTGGTCGCGTCAAAATCAGTCTTGAATTTCGCGGTAAAGTCGGTTAAAAAGGCCTGTTCAGCTACGGTCGTAAATAGGGTTTCGGGTTTTGGCCCCTGATAAATGGACTGCGCGAATCCCTGTTGCAGCCCTAAAAAACAGAGCAGGAGGACAAAACGAAAAACGTTCATAAGCTTGTTGGTAAGTATTGTTTCGTGTCTATTGTCGGCAAACATCATTCCAAACTGATGAAGCTGTTCAGGACTTTACTTTTCGATGAGCCTTTGTCGGCTGGATTGCGTTGAAATGGCGCTACACCAAAACGAACGTAATCTATACCACGGCCCGCCCGGCTCAATCCCCCGAAGGAAAGACAGTCGACCGGTGCCGTTTTTTTTATTCTCGCCGGGTTAATTGATTTAAAGAAATAAACCGCCGATATAAATGTAGCTTTTTATGCGTGGTGTCGGGCCGGGTGACAGACGGTCCGCCGTTGCGACCGTCTGCGGCTGTGGAGTCGGGTTTGAGAACCTGACTCCACGAACCCTTAACGTTCCAGTTTAAACCCTTCGTCTACCCGTACACGATTCGGGCGGTTGGCCACGTCCCAACCGGTAAGGTAAATCCATTTCGCAATGCGTGTTACTTTATCGGTGTTGATGCGCTCGGGTTCGTCTTTGGGCGTGTGGTAGTCAGGGTGAAGAAGGCTCGTAAAGGCAATGGCTGGCACGTTCGCCCGAGCGTAGGGGAGATGGTCAGACCGGAAATACCAACCTTCCGGATGCTCCGGTTTATCCCAAAGGGTGTCAAGTTTAAAATGGGCTTCTGACTGATTGACGGCCAAAGCGGCATTGACCAGATCGGTTGAATTGCGGTGCGGAGACTGCTGACCCAGAATAGCCGCACTATCGGGGGCGTTTCGGCCAATCATTTCAGCGGTCAACACGGCCACAATGGACCCTTTCGGTACGGTTGGATGGTCTACGAAGTAGCGCGAACCCAGGAGCCCGCGTTCTTCGGCTCCGTGAAAAACAATTAGCGCTGACCGCTTACCGGGTTTCTGTGCAAATGCCCGGCCAATGGCCATTGTCGCCACGCAACCGCTGGCGTTATCGTCGGCTCCGTTCCAGATCGAATCACCGGCAACAGCTCGCCGAACGCCATCGTGATCCTGGTGCGTGCTGAACAAAACATACTCATTTTTGAGAGTTGGGTCTGTGCCTGGTGCCTTGGCGACTATGTTGACCGAAGGGTAATTGAAGCTTTCGACGTTAACCACATTCGTGAATTGCTGACCCGGCTGTTTGATCCACTCCAGCGCACTAGCCGGAAGCCAAACCGTAGGAGCCTGCGAAAAAACACGGGTGTTGGCACCACCCGGCAAATCGTAACGACCACGTTCGAGACCCGTTGTCCAGCGTTCAAAATAGGACTGAGCCTGAGAATCTGAAACCCATAATACGGCCAATGCGCCCGCTTTCACCAACTCGGCCGCCCGGCGGTTCATGGTGCCGAACAAAAAACGGCGGTAGCTCAGCTCGGCCGGGCCCGTCCCCGAAAACTCCAGCGCCACCGCTTTGCCTTTTATATCGACTTTTGCCATGTCTTCGGGCGTTCCTTTGCCGACAAAGACAAGTGGCGCATCGACGGAGGCAATAGCCGGAGCCAGAATAAACGCATCCTGACCGTGAGTAAGTTGGCGATTGCCAATACTTAATCGGCTGGTTTCGGTGATACGTGTTCGCTGAATGTGAAAAAACTGGAAGAACGTTCCATCATCGCCAGCGGGTTGCAGCCCCATTGCCCGAAGCTGGTCGGCAATCCAGACAGATGCTTTTAGCTCATCGAGCGAGCCGCCTTCCCGACCCCGGAAGTGATCACCTGCCAGCGCAAACAGGTCGCGCTTGATATCGCTTTCTTTAATTGCCGACACCGCATTACCGGTTTTTGCCGCGCTGGCTTTTGACTGACCATACCCAGCGATGGGAGAAATCAGCATCGGTAAAATGAGCGCCATAGCCAGCAATTGCCGGATTTTCTGGTTGTTGATGTAATTCATGTTATATATACAGGAAGATAATTGACAAGAGCAAAGCTACGTAGAGACGCAATTCTTTGCGTCTGTGTACCCGAAGGTTTTTTGCCTCTTAACCAGAAGATTTTGTCTTCTATCCGGATTCTATTCTTAATTGGAAGAATAAAGTATTGCTGATGAATAGACGCAAAGCAAAGACGCAAAGTATTGCGTCTCTACAAGGTATGGCCAAATGATAAAACACTATCTTGGCGGGGTAAATAAACCATTATGAAAAATAATCTCTTCCTCTTTACGATTCTTGTTAGCTTTTGTAATGCCCAATCTCTTTTTGCCCAATCTAAGAAAACCACCGTTGACCCCATTGCCCGGTATGATGCCTATGTGCAACAGGCTGTTCGTGAGTGGAAGGCGCCGGGCATAACCGTTACGGTTGTGAAAGATGGGAAGGTGCTGTTCAAGAAAGGGTACGGCGTCCGGGTACTCGGCCAGCCTGAAAGGGTTGATACACAGACGCTCTTCGCGATGGCTTCGACTACAAAAGCCATGACTGCG
>JANXVQ010000072.1 GCA_025351545.1 Spirosoma sp. | reverse complement strand
CGAAATGGCGAATACAAAAGTGTTGGACTAACTGTTCAGGGGCACTACCTCTGGCACACGGCCCTCACTAAAAGCGAAAGTCTGCGGGGGTATTACGGCTTTGGTGGGCAGGTTAACACAAGACAGTTTTACAATGCTGGTGGTGATCAGAGTCAATTGTCAGTTGGGGGCTCGGGTGTTGGCGGGCTGGAGTTTTTTCCGGTCAGCAAACCATACTCATTTTTCCTGGAAACGGGTGCCTACGTCGAACTTCTTCAGGCTCCGTTCTTCCTGAGTTTGAATACGGGTCTGGGGTTGCGATATAATTTTTAAGCGTAATCAGTGAGAAACGTGTCAGTGACCACTGACCAATTTAGTGCCTATGTTCAAGATTTACAGTTCTTCGGCTGGGTCGGGAAAGACGTACACGTTCACCAAAGAGTATCTCAAACTGGCGTTGCGGCCGGGTGAGCAGGATGGTTATTTTCGGCACATCCTAGCGGTAACATTTACGAATGCAGCCGCTAACGAGATGAAGAACCGGATTCTGAAAAACCTGTCCGAAATTGCCGGAACGGGCGAATCTCCTTTGCTAAATGAACTGGTCGCCGAGCTCTACGGCACGACATCGGGCACCGATTCTTTTACGGAAGCCAAAGCTGAGTTGCGCCGGAAAGCGTCGTCCGTTTTTAGAACTATTCTTCATCGGTACGCCGATTTTAGCGTAACAACGATTGACTCCTTCACGCAGCGCATCGTCATGGCCTTCACCGACGAGCTGGGTTTACCTTATTCCTTTGAGGTTGAACTGGAAACCGACGAAGTACTCGAACTGGCCATCGACAATCTCATCGAAAAGGCCGGTACCGACGAGATGGGGGAGATCACAACCATCCTGAGCGAGTACTACACGCATACAGCCGCCGAAGGTAAAAGCTGGAATCAACTTCCCGAACTGCTTAAAGAGTTTGGCCGTAACCTGACCTCCGACCAGTTTTACGAAGCGGTCAATGCGGCACAAGAGCTATCGCCGGGGGCTTTGAGAGCCATTCGAACCCAGTTGTTGGCCCATAATCAACAGGTCGAAACGGAGATTATCGGGCACGGAAAAAGGGCCTGGCAATTGATCACGGATGCGGGTCTGGACGAAAGCGATTTCGCTTACGGTGCCAGCGGTATTGGTGGTTATTTTAAAGCGGTTGCCGAAGGCGACGCGCACAAAACCACCAATTCATATCATCGAAAAGCGGTTGACAATGGGCAGTGGGGTACGAAAAAAACGCCCCTGCTGGTGCTTGGAATTATTGATACCATCGCCGAAGGGCTTTGTGATTGTTTCGGACAGATCAATACGATACGGAACGAACGTGGTCATCAAATGACGCTGTTTGACTGCTTATTGCCCCATTTGCAGAAACTGGCCTTGCTGAAACAGATACGGGTAGAATTCGATGATTTGCTTCAGAAAGATGGGCGTGTACATATTTCCGAATTCAATAAAAAGATTCTAAGCATCGTTGCATCGGAGCCGGTGCCGTTTTTATACGAACGACTGGGCACCAAATACAATCATATTCTGATTGATGAATTTCAGGATACGTCCCGGCTGCAATTCGCTAATTTATTGCCACTTATCGAAAACGCCCTCGGTTCCGATCATTTTAACCTTGCCGTGGGTGATGGAAAACAAGCTGTTTACCGGTTTCGGGGGGGTGATATGGATCAGATCGTGGCCCTGCACCGGGGAGATCTGGAAAGCCTGAAACAAGCACACAATCCCGGCTCCTGGACCGCCGACCGTATTGATATGCTCGATGGGCATCTAGATCCCCAGATACTGAATACCAACTGGCGGAGTGCCGAACCGATCGTTCGATTCAATAATGATTTCTTCGAGTTCACCGCCCGTAAGTTTGAGAGTCAGCATCCGAAGTTAGCCGATGTATTCGATGCCGAAAAGAAATTTCATCAAAAAGCTCAGCCCGATGCGCACATTGCCGGTCATGTACAGATCGATTTTGTTGCGAAGGACGAAGAAGTAGATAAAGACCTTACGGCTCAGATGCTCGAAAAAACCATCGAGCATCTGGACAAAGCCCTTGCCGATGGCTATCAATACGGGGACATTGCTATTCTGTGCCGTAAAAAAGCGCACGCTAAAGCCTTAGCCAATGAGTTGAATGCCAGACAGATTCCGTTGGTTTCTGCCGATTCGCTATCGCTGGAATTTTCGGACCCGGTCAAATGGCTGATTACGCTGATGCAGTTGCTCCAGCGACCTAACCAACGCCTGCTACGGTACGAATTGCTTTACCTGTTTCATCGGGTTGTTCGGGGTGTTTTTCCGGACGATGCCCTGACGGGAATACTCCGGACAGTGGCCGAGGGGGAGATTGACGATACCTACGCTTACCTCGCCAGTGAGGGCTATCCGCTCGATCCCTATGCGATGGGACAGTTGAATCCCTACGAACTGGCTGAGCGACTGACGGCACAGTTTGGCCTTTTTAACCAGTCGGAACATAACCCATTTCTGTTTCGGTTTTTGGATGAAGTGCTGGCCTTTAATCAGAAACGCAGCGGTCACCTGAGTGATTTCCTGTTGTACTGGGAAAGCGTTAGGCAAAAGATTTCGGTGGAAGGCAATGCCCGTAACGCGGTCAGTATTCAGACTGTTCACAAATCGAAAGGGCTGGAGTTTCCGGTTGTCATTATTCCGTTTGCCAACTGGAAAGTCGAACCGATCAACGATAGCACCATCTGGCTCAACCTGACCGATATTCGGACGGATGCGCTGACGCACGAAAATAGTTCGGGTCAACTAACCCGGCTGCTGTCGGCACCAGCGAACACGACCAGTAAACTGCGTGGTGCTCCTGCATCCGTTGCGGCTCAATATGAAGAGGAAATGACCCGAACTTTTCTGGAGAACATGAACCTGCTTTATGTCGCGTTTACCCGCCCAACGGATCGGCTCTACATTATCAGCGAGGCAAAAGATTTCAGCAAAGGCCAGCAAAACACGATCAGCCATTGGTTGCAGGCGTTTCTTCGCGATAGTGAGGTGGCTCGTACCTGCGGCTGTGCCTGGCAGGACGATTTGTTCAGTTACCAGATTAGCTTGTGTGCCGATTCGTTTTCACAGCAAAAGACGGATGAATTTCCTGATGAAATCATTCTCGATGAGATCGTTAGCGGAAACCGGGGACAGGATTTACAGTTGCGCCGACAAGCTGACCGTATGTTCGACGTCGCGACGTTTGAGCGCACCCGCGAACGGGACCGCAAACTCTGTGCAGCCCTGAGTCTGATTAAAGGTCCCGAAAGTATTGATAAAGTACTCCAACAACTTGTCAGCGAAGGGCTTGTCCGTCAGGTCGAATGCGCTGAATTAAAACAAAGCCTGACAGCTATCGTATTACATCCGGCCCTATCGTCCCTGTTCGATTCGACGCTCAGGATTGATACAGATCGTAGTATACTGAGTAGTAAACGGATGCATGGGGCTCCGCATCGCGTTGTTCATTACCCGGATGGGCATATTATTCTGGTGCAGTACGAGTCCGTATCGGCTTCTACTCAACTACCCAGCCCAACCGATTCGTTGCGATATTTTACGAACTTATACCGCGACATGGGTTTCTCCGAAGTCGAAGGTCGATTAGTTTATCTGGCCAGTGAACCGGAGGTTGTACGGGTGGTTTAATACAATATGACATTAACTATATGATGGATTATCAACTATTTTCTTACATGAAAAAGCTTCTCGGTCTGGGGTGTATTCTTCAACTTTCACTCTTCGTTCAACCCGCCTTTGCTCAGTCACCTTACGCTTTAAAGACAGGCCGCGAGCTTACGTTATTAGGGGCTGGTGTTGTAACCCTGGGAACATCTGCCGCACTTAAGTCAAGCATCGACCCACTCACCAAAGCGGATATTTCTGCTCTGGATCGGTCTGATATTAATGCCTTCGACCAGAAAGCCACCTTTCACTGGTCCACGTCTGCCGGTCGGCTGAGCGATGTTACACTGGCGGGAAATGTGGCGGTGTTGGGTTTACTCTCGCTCGGCACAAAACCGATTCGGCAGGATATTAAAACGGTAGCGGTCATGTATATCGAAACAATAGCGCTGGCCAATGGACTTGAACGCACGGTAAAAGCCATTACACAGCGCGCCCGGCCTTTCGTTTATAATACTGCGGCCCCATTGGATGAAAAACTTACGCGTGATGCCCGCCAGTCGTTTTTTTCGGGGCACGCCACAAATGCCTTTGCCACGGCGGTTTTTACCGGCGAAGTATTCCGGCATTATTTCCCGCATTCACGATTGAAGCCTGTTGTTTGGGTGGGCGCATTGGGTCTGGCAACGGCAACCTGCGTATTGCGCTACGAAGCCGGAAAGCACTACCCAACCGATTTGCTGGCCGGTGCCGCTTTTGGGTCGCTGGTGGGGTGGGGAATTCCTAAATTGCATGAAGTCAAAAATCAAAGCGAGTTGGGCCGCCGAATTGATATACAACCCTGGAGTAATGGATCGGCAAACGGAATTTACATGCGGTTAGCGGTGTTTTCCCGTTAACTTTGATCCACTATTGTCTGGCTTTATTTACCCGGCAAGCGTACCTGACTGATGACTAAAATTACCGATCATATTAAAGCTGCCAACGGCAAACCCATTTTTTCGATTGAAGTTATTCCGCCCATTAAAGGTGATAATCTGAAAAGTCTGCTCGATAATATTGAGCCGCTGATGGAGTTTAAGCCGCCTTTTATTGACGTTACCTATCACCGCGAAGAATACATTGAACGACCGCTGCCCGACGGGACAATTCAAAAAATTGTGACGCGCAAACGGCCGGGTACGGTGGGTATTTGTGCGGCCATTATGCACCGTTTTGGCGTTGATGCAGTACCGCACGTGTTGTGTGGAGGCTTCAGCCGCGAAGAGACTGAAGACTTTCTGATTGACCTGCATTATCTCGGAATTGACAACGCGTTGGTGCTTCGGGGCGATCCTGCAAAACCCTTCTCAACCTTCAAGGCGAAAGAAAACGGATATATGTATGCCAGCGAATTGGTTGAGCAAGTGGCCAACATGAATCGGGGACTCTACCTGCACGAAGAGGATACGGCGCTGGCACCCAGCAATTTCTGTATTGGTGTAGCCGCGTATCCCGAAAAACATTTTGAGGCTGCCAACCACGATTCAGACTTTCAATACCTGAAACAAAAAATCGACAAAGGGGCGGACTACATTGTGACGCAGATGTTTTTTGATAATAAGAAGTATCTTGATTTTGTCGATCGCTGTCGGCAGGAAGGCATTACCGTGCCAATTATTCCGGGTTTAAAACCGCTTAGCACCCGTAAACAACTCCAGATTTTACCCAAACTATTTCACCTCGAAATGCCCGACGATCTTGTGCGGTCAGTCGAAGCTTGTGAGAACGATCAACAGGCCCGGCAAGTGGGTGTTGAGTGGTGCATTCAACAGTGCCGCGAATTAATGGCGGCTGGTGCGCCGGTGTTGCACTTCTACA